>JADFLD010000213.1 GCA_022564535.1 Gemmatimonadota bacterium | reverse complement strand
GAGGCCGACCTGCCCGGCCAAGGGCGACTGTCCGAGAATCAGTCCGGCCGCAACCGACGGGTGCTGAAGGGAGTCGATCGTGCCCAGCGAGAGGCCGGCGCCAGCGAGACGCTCGCCCGCACTGGCGAGGCCGAGGCCCCGTACGTCCGGAACGTCGAAGAGGTCCCCCGTCGGCGGGGGCGCGGGGTAGAACACGCGCGTCGCGAGCGTGTAGCCGAGGAACCAACCGACGACGACGATCGCTGCCGTGGCGCCGAAGAATCGAAGGAACTTCTCTCCACCACGTGGCAGACGGAGAGCTGTCCGGCCATCCCGCCCAGCCTCCGCCAACCCAGGCGTCTTCACGGCGGGGGCGGCCTTGCGCCGTCGCCGTCGACTTCGCCCCAGGGAGTCGCCGAGCTTCATCCGATCTTTCGCATCCGCGCCGCGAAGGCACCGTCGAACCCCGTGCCCTGAGGAGTCACGCAGAGGCGTCCCGCAGGATCGAGGTGCTCAGCAGGCACCGTCTCGGACGGGGCCATTACGAAATCCGGCCGGACTCTAAGAAACTCCTCGACGCGCTCTTCGTTCTCCTCCGGCTCGAGCGTGCACGTCGAATACACGAGCAATCCACCCGGCGCGACGAGGGGAGCCACCGCCTCGAGCATTCGCTCCTGCAGCTCGGCCAAAGCCGTTGCCGTTTCCGGGCGCAAGCGCCAACGCCCATCCGGATGGCGAGAGAGCGTGCCCGTGCCGGAGCACGGGACGTCGAGCAGAACCACGTCGGCCTGGCGGAGTGGTGGGTGCAACGCATCCGCAACCACGAGTCCCACAGGGCGCCCGGTTCGATGGGCGTTTTCTCTTACCATCCGTATGCGTGACTCCGAGCGATCGGCGGCCAGGATGAACGCGGGGCGATCCGACAGCGCCAACACCTTGCCACCGGGTGCCGCACAAAGATCTGCAACGATCGTGCCGCGGGGGACGTCTGCGTACCGCGACACGAGATTTGCCGCAGGATCCTGAACGATAGCATGGGGAATCACTTCGAGCGCATGGGCCGGAGCCGTGCCCTTTCCCAAGCGCACGCAATCGGAGCCGCGCCCCACCTCCTCCGCTTCGACCCCCGCCTCGGCGAGAACCTCGACCGCCTCATGGGGCGCCAGGTCGAGCGCGTGCAGGTTCACGGCCGGGCGACGATTGTTCGCCTCCACGAGTCGCCGTACGTCGAGCGGGCTCCACCGCCCCAGCCAGCGCTCGACCAACCAGCGCGGGTGAGAACCCCAGGTCGACAAGAAGCTCACCGGATCGTCGGATTCCGAGGGAAACCGTTCGAGTCCGTCCCCTCCGTTCTCGACCTTGCGAAGGACCGCGTTCACGAAGCCGGCCGGCTTCGGGCCTACGATCGCCTTGACTTGACCGACCGTCTGGGACACCGCAGCGTAATCCGGAACGCTACCCATGTACAGCAATTGATACGCACCGAGTCGCAACAACTCGAGCACCCCGGAGTCGACGGACTCGATGCCTCGCTGGACGTGCGGCGCAATGAGGTGGTCGAGTCTTCCCCGAAGCCGGGTCACACCGTAGACGAGCTCGTGCGCGAAAGACCGCTCGCGGGCTTCCAGTCGGTCCGCCACATCCGCGAACGCCCGATCCAGACGACGACCGCGCTCGGTCGCTAGCCGCACGGACAGGGCCGCAGAGCGACCCGGGCTCGTTCTACTCAGTCGAGCATTCCCCTCGATGGGGACGACGGCACGGCGATTTCGCGTGTCGGCATTCGCCCGGCGAGATAGGCCAGGCGACCCGCGACGATCGCGTGCCTCATCGCGGTCGCCATGCGGACCGGATCGTCTGCAGCCGCGAGCGCCGTGTTCATGAGCACGCCGTCGACCCCCTGCTCCATCGTGACACATGCGTCGGAGGCGGTGCCGACGCCGGCATCGACGATGACCGGAACGCGGAGTCGCCGCTTGATCTCACGGATGAAGTAGGGGTTTACGACGCCGAGCCCACTACCGATCGGGCTCGCGAGCGGCATGACCGCGACGCAACCAGCATCCTCGAGACGCAGCGCGGTGATGAGGTCGTCGTTCGTGTAGGCCATCACCTTGAAGCCTTCTTCGGTGAGCGTCTTCGCCGCCTCGATCGTCGCTTGGACGTCCGGAAGAAGCGTACGCTCGTCCCCGATGACCTCGAGCTTCACGAACTCGTTGAACCCCGCCGCACGTGCCAGCCGCGCGTACCGGATCGCATCATCGGCCGTGTAGCATCCGGCCGTATTGGCGAGTAGAAAGTAGTCGTCCGGATCCAGGTGATGGAGGATCGCCTCCTCCTTGGTGCGGTCGAGGTCGATGCGCCGCACTGCCACGGTGACCATCTCCGCCCCGGAGGCACGGATCGCATCGATCATGATCTCGTTCGTCTCGTACTTCCCCGTCCCGACGATCAACCTGGACTGGAACTCGACGCCACCAATCTCGAGGGGACCCCCCAGCGCCCGCACCTCGGCGCTCAGGGCCTGCGTGTCCGTCATGTCATCCACCGCCGACGAAGTGGACGAGCTCGATCGTGTCACCCTCTGAAACGTCGAAATTCTCGTAGCTGTCGCGCTCCAGGATGTCACGGTTCAGCTCGACGACGACCATTCCCGGTTGCAGATCCAGAGTCTCGAGCAAACTCCGCACCGTATGCCCGCGGTCGATCTCCCGCGGCTTGCCGTTGAGCTGGACCCGAATCGTTCCTGCCTCAGTCACACCCGACTCCTTCCAAGGTCTCGCGAGCGCCCTGCGCACGCCCGCTACACGTCTTCAACAGTCTTCCAAAGCTGCAAGGTAGGCCATGACCGCGTCCGCCGGATTCGCGGCGTTCCACACGCCACGAATCGCGGCCACGCCATATGCGCCGCACCTCACTACTTCCGCCGCCTGCTCGGGGCCCATCCCGCCGATGGCAATCGCGGGAAGTCCCGCGGCGCACGCCGCCATTCGCCGCACGCCGTCGATCCCGATCGCCACGGCCTCTGGGTGGCTGCGGGTCGGAAATGTCATACCCACGAAGGCGTAATCTGCCCCCCCAAATCGCGCCGAGTTGACTTGGTCCTCCTCGTGACACGACACGCCGATACACATCTCGTCTCCGACGAGTCGTCGAACCTCCTCGAGCGGCAGCGATCGCCGCCCCAGGTGTACGAACGAGACGCCCGTGGCGATCGCGACGTCTACGCGATCGTTCACCCCGAGGAACGCCCCCGCCCTGCGAGCCTCCGGTAGGATCTCTGCCACCAGCCGGAAGATCTCCGCTCCGCTGGTACGCGGGCCCCGCACGTGGAGGCTCACCGCGCCACCGCCAGCCTCCAGTACGGACGTCGCCACAGAGGCCCAACCGTCCCGAGCCAGGACTGCGTCGTCGGTGACCACATGTAGGCGAGGCACTCCACCTTCGCCGGAGGTCACACGAACCGCTGACCCGTTTCCACACTTCGTCCATTGATCCAGTCTGCGGCGCTCATCCTGCGCCTTCCCGGAGGCTGCACCTCGGCAAAGGACACACCGCCCTCACCGGTCATGACCCTCACGCCGTGATCGACATCGGCCGCCAGGACCGTGCCCGGGGTCTCGACGTCTTCGGCTTCGTTCGGCGCAACGACGGAGGGTCGATACAGCTTCACGCGAGAACCGTTCAACTCGGACCAGGCACCTGGAAGCGAATCCATCGCGCGCACGTGCGCCGCGACCTCTCGATTCGATCGGTCCCATACGATTCGTGCGGTGTCTCGACCGACTTTCGGAGCATACGTAGCCGCGTCGTGATCCTGCTCGACCTCGTCGGCCTGCCCGCCCCCGATGAGCACGAGGGCCTCGATCAGCGCCTCGCGCGAGGCCCTCACGCGCCCCGTCACAAAGACTTCGCGGGTCACCAGCCCGGCGGTGGCGGAGATCTCGACCAGCGCCGCCCGCGCAGTGTCATAGGCCTCCGCCGCCCGGCCCTGGGAGACCGCCCAGGTCAGGGCGCCCGCCAGCAGGGCAAAACCGAGCACGGCGCCGCCCCGGATTACCCGGGGCCGCCGCCACAACGCCATGGGGATCCGCCGGATACGGCTCTTGCCGTCGGCCGGTTTAGCAGTCGCCTCCGTCATGCGTCGCATTGCGCAGCCTCCACCATCCAACTCACCAGGGCGCCGAAGTCGATGCCCATATGGGCCGCCTGCTCGGGCACCAGGGACAAGGGGGTCATTCCCGGCTGGGTATTGATCTCCAGCAGATACAGTTTGCCGGGATCGTGATCCGTGTCGTCATAGCGAAAATCGGCCCGGCTGACGCCCCGGCAGCCGAGCGCCCGATGGGCCTCAAGCGCCGCGTCCATGGCCATGTGGCTGATTTTTTCGGAGAGCGGCGCCGGGCAGAGATGGGTCGTCTTGCCGTCGGTGTATTTGGCCTCGTAATCGTAGAAGCCCTGGTGCGGCCGCAATTCGGTCACCCCGAGTGACTTGTCGCCCATGACGACGACGGTCAACTCGCGGCCCGGGATATAGCGCTCGACCAGCACCCGATCGCCGAACTTCCAGGCCGCGCGGTCGAGGCCGGGGTAATTGTCGCCCGCCATGACGATATAGACGCCGACGCTGGAGCCCTCGTTGATCGGCTTGACCACATAGGGCGGCTCCATGACATGCCCCGTGAGCACCGCCTCGATACCGACCACGACACCCTCGGGACAGGTGATGCCGGCGGCGGCGAACAGACGCTTGGCGACCACCTTGTCCATGGCCATGGCCGAGGCCAGCAGGCCCGAATGGGTATAGGGCAGCCCGAGAATCTTGAGCCCGCCCTGTCCGTTGCCGTCCTCG
>JADFLD010000212.1 GCA_022564535.1 Gemmatimonadota bacterium | reverse complement strand
AGGCATTTCGCGACCGCGGGGAGGACGATCCGCTCATTCGCTCCGACGGATGGGCCGCCAATGTCGAATTGCTGAGTCGACTCGCACCGCACGCCCGGCGGATCGCCGAGACCCCTCTCGAGCTGCGCTACGATCTGCAGACTCGGCAGTCCCGCTTCAAGCCGTGGAAGACTTTCCTGGACTTGGCTCGCCTTCCGGGTTCGCTGTGGACGACGACGGATCCGGAGACGGCATGACGGTCGGCCGACGTCCGTCGTTACCCAGGCGCGTCGTATCGATTAGCGCTTCGGTTCTCGCGTGTCTCGCCGCGGTGCCGGTGCTGGTGGCGCCTCTTCTGGCGCAGGACGCCCAGGGCGATTCTACGACGATTCCTTCGCTAGAGCCCGTCGCGGTGCCGGTCCTCTACAGTGAGGAGGAGGTCCCGGTGGACCCGTTCGCCGCGCGAGCGCCTTTCGGCCCGGGCGAACACCTCGTGTACAAGGTCAAAGTGGGCATCTTCGGCGTCGGCGAAGGCTACATGAGCGTCGTCGGAGTCGAAGACGTACGCGGCAACCAGACGTACCGGGTCGAGATGGGTATCCACGGAGGGCTCGGGCCGCTGAGGGTAGACGACACCTACCAGACGTGGTTCGACGTATCGACGCTGCAGAGCTGGCGCTACATCCAGGATATCGATGAAGTCGCCTACGAGAGCTACCGCCACTACGAAATGTTCCCGGAGCGTATGCGCTGGGAGCGTCAGGACAACGGTGAGTCAGGGGAGCTCGGATCGGCTCTGCCGCTCGACGAGATCGCGTTCATCTACTTCATTCGAACGCTACCGCTCGAGGTCGGGAAGTCCTACACGCTGAATCGCTTCTTCAAGAAGGACGGCAATCCAGTCGTGGTCCGCGTTCTCCGCAAGGATCGGCGGCGTACGGAGGGGGTCTGGTACAACACCATCGTGGTTGCACCGCAGATCCAGACGAAGGGACTGTTCGCGGGTGGTGGAGCGGAGATCCACTTTACCGATGACGAGCGCAGGATTCCCGTGTACGTGAAGTCGGATCTTCCAGGCTTTCCCGGGTCGCTCACGCTGCACCTCCGCTCGATTCAGGAGGGCTTCCCCCTGAACCCCGACTCTCGCGCCGAAGCGCTCGAGGCGCGTTCGAGGCGCGTCGATGCCGACGCGGCGGGTCGCTAGGGGACGGCAAGGCCCAAGTCGCTAGTGGTCGTGACCATGCGGGAGCTGCGGCTCAGGGCAGTGTGGCTCATCGTGATTCCCTTCCTCTGGTTGTCCTCACCCACCTTCGGATTACTCGCGACCGGAGCGCTGGTCGTGGCCCTCGGTCTCGGTATGCGGGCATGGGCGGCGGGGACGATCCGCAAGGATGAGGCCCTGACGACGACGGGCCCGTACGCTTTCACTCGGAACCCGCTCTACTTCGGGAGCCTGTTCATCGGTGTAGGTGTGGCTGTCTCTGGAGGGCATTGGGTCTGGCCGGCGGTCTTTCTGATCTTCTACACCGTCGTCTACAGCCGCACGATCGCCTCCGAGGGTCGGCTGCTAGGCAAGCGGTTCCCGGATCTGTATGCGACGTACTCGATGGAAGTGCCAAGCTTCCTGCCGCGCGTGACATCCTACCGGGCTTCCGGCGGGTCCGACGATCCCTCGGCCGGTTTCCGCTGGAGTCAATACAGGCGGAATAGGGAATGGGAGGCGTCGCTCGGGGCCCTGGCAACTTTCGGCTTCCTCGCCGCCAAGGTGGTCCTGCGGGTGGATTAGCGGCCGAGGACCGTCTGGGCGACTTCGGTCGCTTCCGCCAAGAACGCACGAATCGTTTGCGCCCGAGATTTGCCGTCGAGCTTTGCCATGTCCCTGCCGGCGAGGACCGCACCCGTCCACCCCTCGGTGTTCCACTCGGCCTTGCCGGTCAGGTCGGGAAGCGTCGACGGATCGGGGTAGGGCCACGGCGTGACGTACCAGTACCAGCTCTCGCATCCGCCGCCCCTCGGCGCGAGGCCGACACCGATGGTCTTGCTCGCGGCCCCGTCCGCGTCGACGTCGAGCGTGATGAGCGTCGCGATGTCGAAGTGGTGTGGCCAGCAGAGGACACGTGAGGCGTTGTCGTGTCCGGCCACGAATTCGTTCAGGAGTGCCGCGCCGCCACCGTAGAGCCCGGCGAGCGCCCGATGCTCCGCGTCGTGGTCCGTAGAGAAGCGTGTGCGACCCTGAACAGGATGATCCGGAATGTCGAACTCCGGCCGCTCGATGGTTGCGGGAAGTCCCCCCATATACATGGCCAGTCCGAGGCTGAGCCACTCGTATCCCTCCTCTCTCGTCTTGCCGATGAGCGGAAAGGACCCGAGAGCCTCCTCTGTGCGATCGAGCAACAGGAGGGTCAGGTCCTCGGGTCGGAGGCCGACCCGAAAAGGGTACGGACCCGTGAAGGGCGTGCCGACGAACGCGCGCTGATCGGCGTCCCACTCCATCGCTCGATGGCTGTCGTCGGGTTGAGCCTCCCCGAAGGTCTGCCCTGCGGCCGCGAGGAATTGAGTGGCCCAGTGCAATTCGAGCGACGCGTCGATCAGGTCTGCGGGGTGTACCGAGCCACTCGCCTCCCAAGGATCGGTCATGGCGTTTTTCACTCAGATGAGTTCTGCGTCGGAACGGATCTCGACCAGGGACGGGCCATCGTGCGCCAGGGCGCGCTCCAGGGCCTCAGGCAACTCGGACGCGTCTTCGACTCGAATCCCCAGCGCCCCGCACAGCTCGGCGTACGCCGCGAAGTCCGGGTTCACGAGCGAGGTCTGCCACACCTCCCATTCCGCCGATCGCTGCTCCTTGGAGATCTTCCCGAGCTCGTCGTTGCTCAAGAGGATGTGCGTGATGTTCATGTCGTATTTGACCAGGGTGGTCATCTCGGCCATGTACTGGCCGAAGCCACCATCGCCAGAGATCGACACGACCTTGCGGCCCTGGAAGAGCGGGTCGTCCTCCTGCGTGGCGGCCCAAGCGCCGAGCGCTGCAGGGAGGGCGAAGCCGATCGAGCCCAGGTAGCCCGACATCAGTACCGACTGCCGGCGGCTCTCGAAGTAACGGCCGAACGAATAGGTGTTGTTCCCGACGTCCACGGCAAGAATCGCGTCCTCCGGCACGGCTCGACTCAGGGCATCGAAGATCGTGGCCGAGTTGAGGCCCATCCCCCGATCCTCGTCCCTGCGTCGCTTCTTTTCGGTTCGCCATATCGCCCACCGCTCGGCGATCTCCTCGGTGCGATCGACCGAACGCGTCTTACCCTGGAGTCGTTGGCGCAGGATTTCGGTCGTGACTCCGATCTCACCCCACACGGGGACGTCCACTGCGTGGAACTTGCCCAGGATCATCGGATCGAAATCCACCTGGATCGTCGGCTTCTTCGACGTGATGCCCGTGTGGTTCGAGAAGCTCGCACCGAGGACGAGGAGTAGGTCGGACTCGTTCATGAACCAGCTCGCGATCGGCGTTCCGCTTCGTCCGAGCACACCGCACCCGAGAGGATGATGGTCAGAGATCAGGCCCTTCGCCTTGAACGTCGTCACGACCGGGCAGCGTAAGGTCTCGGCGAGGGCGACCACTCCCTCCATGTGGAAGCGGGCGCCGTGACCCACGATGATGGTCGGTCGCTTCGAAGACTCGAGGAGCTCCAGCGCCTTGTCCACCGCCTCGGCCGGAGGGGAGATCGTGCGAGCCGTCAGACGACCCTCAGGACCCCCGGCCTTCGCCCCGGGGTCGACGGGCAGCGCCTGCACGTCGTCGGGGAAGACGAGGTGCGAGACACCACGATTCAGGATGGCGGACTTGCAGGCCAGGTTGGCCAGTTCGGCGTGTTTGCTGGTCGGGAGGACGGGCTGGGCCCACTGAGCGACCTTGCCGTACGCGGCCATGAGGTCGACTTCCTGGAAGGCCCCCGGTCCCAGAACCTGGCTGTCGACCTGGCCGGTGAGCGCGAGGACCGGCGAGCGGTCGACGTTCGCATCCCAAAGGCCGGTGAGGAGGTTGGTGGCGCCCGGACCCGCAATGGAGAAGCAGGCGGCCGGTCGGCCGGTCAGCTTGCCGTACGCGCTGGCGGCGAACGCCGCTGCTCCTTCGTGGCGGATGCCATAGTAGCTGAGGGAGCCGGCGGCCTCCTGTCGCCGCATCGCATCGGCCAGGCCCAGGTTGGAGTGTCCGACCATTCCCCATACATGGCGGATTCCCCAGTTGATCATCGTCTCGACGATCACGTCGGAGACCGAGCGTGGGCGGGCGGACTCCTCGGCGAACCCGACGTAGATACCGTCCTCGCGCACCTCGACCGGATAGCACGTAACCGCCGCACGCGGTGTATCCGTGCAGCATCCCGTCGTCAGATCGAATTTCCAATGGTGCAACGGACAGCAGACAATTGCCCCGTCCAATTCACCGGCCGACAGATTCCCGCTCGAATGCGGGCAGGCGTTGTCGATCACATACACCTCGTCCGAGTCTGCGGCGCGAAATACGGCTAGTTCACGCCCGTCATGCTCGACAAACGTGCCGCCACCCTTGCGACAACGACTGAGCTCTATAACCTCTACGAACGACACGCCTCAAGACTCCAAAGCACCCTACCGAGCCACGGGACGGTCGATCGTAACGATAAGGCCCAAAATCGAAAGAGCAGAAAACGCCGAATCCGTTATGATGGGGCGACGACTCAATTGGAGACCCTCGAAATGAACGTCATCCTAGACCTTTGTCTCGTACCGATCGGTGTCGGCGTCTCGGTGTCGAAATACATCGCCGCCTGCCAGCGTGTGTTTGAAGAAGCGGGCTTTGTGCCGCACCTGCACCCC
>JADFLD010000211.1 GCA_022564535.1 Gemmatimonadota bacterium | reverse complement strand
AAGAGACACCCCGTTGGAAGAGCTCGGCTTTGAGTCGTATATCGAAGCCCGTGACCTCACTCAAGGACCGAGACGTCAGAAGCGGAGTGTGATGGACGTGGGGTGCGACGCGCTCCCGCGCTAGCTCGAAGTCCGCCCGAGTGAGAACGAGGTCCGGATCTATTTCGTAGGTCATCTCTGCTCGGCGGCGGCGTGGGAGCGATCATCATGCGACGCGGTATGCAGGATCGCTACCGAGGCGGACCTCCATCCGTTTGACATTGACCCCACCCGACCGTCCGTTGCGGCTTCCGGCTGGCGCCTGACTCGATGCTGGCGCCGCGCGCGTGCCCAGCCAGTGCCGTTCTAGCCAAGGAGTACGTCACCCGTGACTTCTCGACACGTCGTCGTCGCAACCGCACTGGTACTCACCACCGTCACAGCCGCGCTCGGCGCGCAAAGTACGCCTCCGGCTGAACCTCCCGCCGACTGGGGACCGACCGCGATCGACTACAGCAACGTGCCGTATCCCCACGCGGTGAGCTTCCTGGGCGTGCGTCTGTATGGCGAGGACCACCGGATGGCGTACATGGACGTAGCGCCGGTCGGGGAGGCGAACGGACGCACCGTAGTGCTCTTCCACGGAATGAACTTCTTCGCCGCGGCGTTCGAGCCCACGATCACCGCGCTGACGGAGGCGGGGTTCCGCGTGCTCGCGGTCGATCGGCTCGGGTACGGGAGATCGTCGAAACCGCTGATCCACTACAACCTCCACATGCCGGCACGGCACACGAAGGCTCTTCTCGATGAATTGGGGATCGATCGGGCCGCGGTCGTAGGGCACTCGATGGGGGGCATGGTCGCGACGCGCTTCGCTTCTACCTACCCAGAAACGACGACACACGTCGTGATGGTCAACCAGATCGGGCTGAGCGATACCCGTCCGGGCAGGGCCTGGGCCGACCCCGAAGCGACGTACGAGAGCACGCTGGCGACGACGTATCAATCGGTGCTGCGCGGCCATATGCGGTATTACCCGAGAGGGTGGCATCCCCAATACCTGAAATG
The DNA here is from genome assembly GCA_022564535.1 of Gemmatimonadota bacterium. The sequence goes on along the minus strand of JADFLD010000211.1, from coordinate 3,800 downwards.
GGTGAAGTACCAGTATGGATTGACGCTGAGCGGAGACTGGCCGCGCATGGCGCGGGTTCGCGCGGCGCAGCGCCGGATTCTCTACGAGGACCCGGTCGTGCACGAGTGGCAGTACATCACCTCGAAGGCGCTCGTGATCGGGGGCTCGGACGACCGGCTCGTCGACGACTACCCGGCGCGGGCGCGGAATGTCGCCGAGCGACTCCAGAACGCGGAGTTGGTCCTCTTTCCCGGAGTGGGGCACGCGCCCCATTTCGACAACCCCGAAGAGTACCACCGCGAGCTGATCCGCTTCCTACGCTCGTCTCCTGATGAGCCGGCCGATCAGGGCTGGCGTGGGACGGCACTCGGAACTCCGCAAGAGCGAAACGCGCTCGTGGACCACCTCCTAGAGCTTACACGCCGTCGCGAGGCGTGGTCGCCCGTGAAGGAGGCTGCAATGCGATACGATCCGCTCGCCGAAATGGAGGCGGTTCGTGGGGAGGTCGTCGACGCCACGACCGAGGAGGAGCTCTTCTACGCGTTGACGAAGCTGAGCAACGCGCGGCGCGATTCACATCTGTCGGTGGGCGCGGTCCCGGGCGGGCTCCAGCCACCCGAGCGTTTCGAGCAGCGTGCCCCGATCGATGTGCTCGCCGACTTTTCCGACGTCGAGCACCCGGAATTCTTCATCTCCGGCGTCGACGAGGCGGTGGCTGGGGACGTCGGCATGGGTGACTTGATCGTATCGGTCAACGGTCGGTCGATACCCGACTACGTCGAGACGTTTCGAGCCTGGACCCGGCATTCCTCGACGCACGGTCTGCTCTGGAACCTGGCGCGTGACCTTCCGGTCCGGGCGCCCACGACCGCGCCGTGGCTCTACGAGGAAACGCTGAACCTCGAGCTCGAGCGTTCGTCCGGGCAGCGGTATTCGGTCTCGCTTCCGTATCTCGACCCCGAAGCCGTCCGCATCGTGAACGCGGAGGCCGAACTGTACCCAGGATTCAGCACCGTGATGGAGCGCTTGAACTTCAACGTGCTTCGTCCGGACGACGGGCGCCCGATCGTGCTTCTGCGGTGGCTCGACTTCGAATTCGAGTTGATTCAGGACATCGTCGACCTCATCGAGTATGCGGAGGCCGAAGGCATTCTCGACGACATGCTCGTGATCGACGTCACCGACAGCAGCGGTGGTTCGCGGGGCGCGTACGCCATTCAGCGTCTCGTGGCCGAGCCGTTCAGGACGACGTTCGGCAACGTCCGCCTCAGCGATGTCGCAGAGGACTTCATCGACCGTTGGGCGAAGGAAGAGGACGTCGCGGACGCCCCCGACATCTTTGGACTGAACGAGAGCCGGAGCTGGCTGCACGAGTGGGCTCGGACCGACGCGGGCGAAGCACTCCGGCGTGGCGACGCGTACACAGCAGCGACCCCGTTCAAGCTCGCCCACCTACCGAAGGACTCCGACGGCATTCTCTACCCGGCGCCGGTTCACTTCTCCGGTCCCATCGCGATTATCGGAGGGCCCCGCGGCGGGTCACACCTCGATCAGTTCATGGCCATGTTCGCGGACAATGGTTTGGCTTTCACGATCGGGATGCCGACCGGAGGGTACAGCAATACCTGGGAGGCCGAGGAGGTCGTGAACTTTCCCGGTACGGACCGCCCCGTCGTCCAGTTCATGTGGAACATCGGGCACACGATCCGGCCCAACGGGGAGATCCTGGAGGGGAACGCCGTGAATCCAGAGGTCTACGTGCCACTGACGCGCCAGAACTTCCGCACCTACCACCGCGATTTATTGGACGCCGCGTTGCGCCGGTTGGCGGGGCCGATCAGCTGGCAGCCGCCTCAGTCGTCCAGGGGCGTGCCGCACGCGGGGTAGGTGATCGTTCGGTCGTCCTCGACCCAGATCCCGCATGGCGAGCCGGCGGCCAACATGCCCTTCAGGTCCAGCGTCCGGTCTTCGTTGTAACGCTCGTAGAGACCTTCCATGACGCCGTTCTGGTATGTGACGAGCTCGATGAGCTTTCCATCTAGATACCAGCGACGTGGGCCGTCGAACTCCCCGTGGTGGTAGGTGCCCTCCTCGTACAACGCGTTGTCGTCCCAGTATCCCTCATACGGTCCGTCGAGGCGACCCTCGTGATACGTGCCTCTCTCGAAGATGTGTCCGTTCTCGAAGTACCACTCGTACGGGCCGTCCTTGATCCCGCCCTGGTAGATCTCCTTCGAGCTCAGCTGCCGGTTCGCGAAGTAGGCCTCGAACGGACCGTGATAGGTACCGTTGCGTAGCCGAAGGCGGTGCTCGATGACCTGCGGCTGGTTGGCGAAGGTCGCGAAGACCGGTCCGGTGTACGGCTCCATCGTCTCGGGGTCGAGGAAGATTCCCTCCTGGCGGACCAACTCCTCTACTGGACGAGGCCTCGGCTCCGTGCAACCAGCGACGCCCACCAGCACAAGCAGCGAGGCGAGCGTCCGCGGTCCGTAGAAGAATCGGGTGACACGAGCGATGCGGGCGATTTCGGTGGGGTCAGCCATGGCACACAGGGTCCGAGGGAAATTTCCGGCAAAATACACCCGTCTGGCCCCGTAAACAAATGTTTTTTTTCGGCCAAGATGGCCGGTACGGCTTGCTCACGCTTGGTCTCATCGGGGCCATCGGGTAGATTTTCGTGGTACGAAGCGGTTTTTTGCGGCGTGGAGTCGATTCATTGGTGACCGGGGGCGCATGTGATTTCGGTGGAGCGAAGGAAGACTCTCGAGGTGGATGTGGACGGAGTCGTCATCGGTGGCTCGGCGCCCATCGTCGTGCAGTCGATGACGAACACGGACACGGCGGACGTGCGATCGACGTTCGAGCAGGTCAAGCTGCTGGCGGACGCGGGGAGCCAGCTCGTGCGCGTCACCGTCAACAACGACCAGGCTGCGCGGGCTCTGCCTGAAGTCGTTTCGCGCCTTCGGGCCGCGGGCTACGACACGCCGATCGTGGGTGACTTCCATTACAACGGCCATCTCCTGCTCACGAAGTATCCTGAGACCGCACAGGCGCTTTCGAAGCTCCGAATCAATCCCGGCAACGTCGGGACGAAGCATCGGGACGCGAACTTCACGAAGATCATCGAGGTCGCGATCGAGCACGGCATCCCGGTGATCGAGAACCCGCCGCTCACGCGGGCCATCTACCGCGCCGTCGACGTGGGGCACGAGATCGCACCCGACCTCTACGAGGCGGTGGCCGAGGTGCTCGCGTTCGTGTACCGCCTGCGCTACCCGCAGGCGCGGGCGGTGGCGTGATGCCGCCGCGGCCGGCGAGGGGCTAGAGCATGGCCGTTGAGGGGAAGACGTCAACGCAAGGCGGTGGCGGGGGGGCCGGCGGGCTGGTGTCGCTGGCGACGCGCTACTCCGACATCGCGCTCGCCGCCGGGGTGATGACGATCATCGGGATGATGGTGATCCCGCTGCCGCCGGTGCTGATCGACCTGCTCGAAGGCCGCGCTGCGATCACCATCGAAGTTGCACGACGGCTCCAACGAGTTCTTGGGGCGTCCGTGGAATTCTGGATGTCCCGCGATTATCAATATCGCCAAGATATCTCTAGGCTTCGTGTAGGCGACGAGGAGTGGCTCCGCGAGTTCCCAATCGGGGATATGATCAATTTTGGGTGGCTCACCCCGGTGCCGCACCCGTCAGAGGAAGCAACCGCGTGCCTTCGCTTTTTTGATGTCCCCACTATATCGGCGTGGCGGGAGGCGTATAAGAGCCTGCACGAAATGGTCGCGTTTAGGACATCGCCTTCCTTCGATTCGCGTCCAGCG
>JADFLD010000210.1 GCA_022564535.1 Gemmatimonadota bacterium | reverse complement strand
ATGTGCTCGACAGTTTAGTGGCTACACATTGCAGGCCCAAACCCGCCTCAAGCCAGGTGGGATAAGGAGTTGTTGCCAATTCGTCTCCGGAACTTCCGGCTAGCGGATCGCCGACGCCTCGAGACGAGAGATGTGCAGGTTCAGGGCGTGGTTCACCCGGAATCCGAAGACCCCGTCCACGTTCAATTCCGATCGGGGTAGCCGCGCCACCTCGGACCCGTTGACGAAGAAGCGGACGTCTTCGGACCGAGCCTCGACCATCAGCACGTTCTTCATGGAGGCCTCGCCACCACGATCCGCGTAGCTCTTGATCGCGTCGTGGTCGGTCCACGGCTTGAGCGTGGGCGTTTCGGTCCCCTCACGTCGCTTGATGAGGAATTGCCCGCCATCTCGTAGCAGGAAGTACGTGTACTCCTGATTCGGGCCCTGCAGGTCCCTTCCACCCAGAAAAAGCCCGAACGCCTCTCGGCGTCCCTCCGGGTCGAACTGGAAGACCTCCATCTCCAGGCGAAAGTCCCCAGTGATTTCGTTGGACGCCGTCCAGTAGATACCGGCGGGGCCCGACGTGACGTGCCATCCTGGCGGCATCTCCGCGAACATATCGAGATCGGCCTCGCTCATCCCCTCGTGGTCGAAGCGTGTCATCCATCCTGCCGGACGCACGAGATCCTGGGCGGAAACGGGAAGGGCGAGAACGGAACAGAGAGCTAGCGCGAACACGATACGCATCGGGTACTCCTGAGAGGGCTTGATCGTTGTGTAGCCACAAACGGCACGCAGGACGGCTCCGAAAGTCGGACCCGCCGCACCCGGTGTCAATTCAGATCCGCAGCGCGCCCCTTTCTGTGGGGCTTTTCTCCGCGGCCGTGTCCATCGGTACCCGACTGCGTTCCGGTGTCCGGTGCGCCGGTACTGGTACCAGGGGAATCGGCCCAATAACATGGTAGTCGGCACGAGGCGGTCCCCCGATGGCCCGGATCCATGTCGTGAGGGGATAAGGTGAGAATCGACGAATCTGAAGCGATAGGTCTGCTGGCGGTGCTGGTCCTCACCTCGTTCACGACCTTCGCTCTCTCTGCTCAGGAACCGGCGCTGCACGGCCAGGTCCGGATTCGATACGAGTACAGGGACCCGTCGGGAGGCGGGCCGGATGCGTTCACCTCCATGCGGGTTCGTCTTGGCCTCGATGTCGAGATCGAAGAGGGCCTCTCGATCTTCATCCAGGCTCAGGACGTGCGGATCTGGGGGGAAGAGTCCCATCCGCTCTTCGACTACCGGGCGGACAATCTCGATCTGCACCAGGGGTACCTGAAGTTTCGTGGCGAAGGGACGTCGTGGCTGACGACGACCGTGGGGCGCATGGAGACGAACTTCGGCGGCCAACGGTTGGTCGGGGCCATCGGCTGGAAGCAGCAGGGGCAGAGCTTCGACGGAGTGCGATTCGACGCCGAAGCGGGAGGTACCCGATGGGCGCTGATCGCATATACGCTCCACGACGAGACCGCAGTCGGTGTCACAGAGGACGAAGAGCTGTACGGCGTGTACGGCACGTTGCTAGACGTCGGGCCAGGGTCGCTGGATCTGTACTGGCTGTACGACCGACTTCGCGGTGGGGCCACGTCCGACGAGCACGTCATCGGGGCGCGGTATGTCTTCTCCGGTGAATTCAGTGGAAGGCTCGAGGTCTCACTGGAAACCGGCACCCGGGCGGACGTGGACGTCTCGGCCTTCATGCTAGGGGCGCGCGTCGGCAAGGACTTCGGGGGAGGCGAGTTCTCCGCCACGCTTTGGTACGACTACCTGTCGGGGGACGACCCAGCTACGCCCGAAGTGGAAGTATTCAACACGTTCTTCGGGACGAACCACAAGTTCTATGGCTTCGCAGACCTCTTCCTGAACATTCCCGCGCACACGGCCGGGGCCGGTCTCCAGGACCTGGCGCTCAAGCTTTCGTGGAAGCCTTCGGCCGGCGTCGACGCGGGGATCGACCTGCACTCGTTCCATGCTGCCGAACAGGGGACGCAGACGGGGACCCACTTTGGCGAGGAGCTGGACGTGACGCTCCGCCGTCAGTACTCCGCTCACCTGTCCGCTACCGTCGGCTTCAGCTACGTGATTCAGGACGACCTCTTCGCGGAGATCGGAAGGCTCGACCAAGACCTCACGTGGTTCTACGTGATGCTGAACGCCACGTTCTGAGCGCAGCGTACGCCGACTGACCGATGGGAAACGGGCGTTGCCCGCACTTGCGGGCGGCGCCTCATCTTGTGTCATTGGGGTGATACCTGATCATTCCAGGCACGGAGGGCGAGTGAAGGAAGACGGTGAGAATAGAGACGCCACCGATGCGGCGGGTTCGTCCGTGACCAGGCGCGTAGGCCGCCGTTACGGAGATGACGACATCAATCGCATTCTCCAAACGGCGGTCGAGCTCCAAGAGCGCTCGCACGTCGTTTCCCATGACGCGACGCGCGGGCTGACACTCGAGGAGCTCAGACAGGTCGCCCAAGAAGCGGGGATCGATCCGCGTTTCGTCGACCTGGCCGCGTCGGACCTCAACGCCCCGGTCGAGCGCGTCGACGGCAAGCTCGCCGGTGGGGCGCTGTCGTGGAACTTTCAAGCGAGTTTGGAGGGTGAGATCGGCGACGCCGACCGGGATCAGATCCTGCACGCGATCCGCTCGGTCCTGGGACAGAAGGGAGAGCTGGCCGACGTCTACGGGCGAATGGAGTGGAGCCACGACGATGGTTCCGGCCCGATCATCATCGGGGTGTCCACGCGCGACGGTAGGACCGAGATCGACGTAACCGCAGCGAAGGCCACCGAGGCGGGCATCATCCACGCTCTTGGGATTTCCTTCGGGGGCATTTTCGGTGGGGCGGCCGTGGCCGGCATTTGGGGTCTTTCCGGCGCCCTCTCGCTGCCCGTGGTCGCGGCCATGGGCGTGGTGTCGTACGGTGCGACTCGGCTCGGGTGGCGTCTCCGGTCGCAGTGGTGGGAGCGGCGCCTACGGCGTGTCGTCGAGCGTATCTCGTCGATCGTGCAGGACGTGGCGCTGTTGAATCCGGGGGAGTCCGCCGAAGAATGAATGTCGGCCGGTTGCCTTGCATTGTAGCGGTGTCCCTGGCGCTGCTAGGATGCGAGGTCTCCGCCCCAAACTTCGCCTCGCTCGGCGCCCAGGAGCCGATCTCGGTTGCGGACTTCGCGGCGCTCATCGAGCGCGTGTCCGAGCCCGGCGGCTACTTCGATACGGACAACCTGATCTCGAACGAGACGGGCTACCTGAACGTGATGGACGCGCTCGAGCGTCTCGGCTTGCAGGGCGGCGCGTACGTCGGCGTCGGTCCTGACCAGAACTTCTCCTATATCGCCGCGCTGCGCCCGGAGATCGTGTTCATCACGGACGTTCGGCGGGACAACCTCCTTCACCACCTCTTGCTCAAGGCGTTGATCGAGAGGGCGCCGACCCGCGTCGAGTTTCTGTCCGCTCTGCACGGCGTCGCACCTCCAGCAGATGCTCACACGTGGCGTGACCGCCCCATAGGCGAGCTCGTCGCTTTCGTCGATTCGGCATGGGTGCGGAGAGCGTCGGCCCAGACCGAAGACGTCACCGTGCTGCACGATGACCTCGCAGGCATGATCGCAGCTTACGAGGTTCCCTTGTCGGACGGCGACTACGCGACCATCCGGCGCTTCCATCGGACGTTCATCGACGCAGGCCTCGGCCTACGATTCAGCACGTTCGGTCGGGCGCCGCGCCCCTACTACCCGACGTTCCGGCAACTCGTACTCGAGACGGACGTCGACGGCGATCAGGCTTCGTACCTCGCGACGGCCGAGCGCTACGACGTCGTCCGCAAGCTCCAGTTGGCCAACAGGATCATCCCCGTGGTGGGCGACCTGTCCGGTTCCCAGGCGCTGCGGGAGATGGGCGAAGTGATGCGCGAGCTCGGCGTCGAACTCACCGCGTTCTACGCTTCGAACGTCGAGTTTTACCTGTGGCAGTCCGGGACCTTCGATCGATGGGCGGCGAACCTCGTCGGGCTGCCGGTCGCGGACCGCGCGGTCGTCATCCGGAGCTACTTCCCCAACTTCGGCGGCGGGCATCCGTCAGCCGTACCGGGGTACTACGCGACTCAGCTGTTGCAGGGGGTCTCGACGCTGCGGGTCGGCGGGTTTTCGAGCTACTGGCAGGTGGTCACGCGCGACGTCATCCAGCTCCGTTAGAACACGGAGGTCCCATACCTGAGCTTCCCGAGATCACCGCGTACGTGGAGGGTATGGAGCGGACGATCCTCGGTCATCCGTTGGAGCAGATCCGGGTTCGCTCGCCGTCCCTGCTTCGAAGCTGGACCGAGGGCCCCGACGGGCTACTCGACCGCTCGCAGCGCCCCGGTTCCTGTCCCCACGCTACCCCCGCCTACGTCCTAGACGCGCCGCCGCTTGAGTTCGGACAAAAAGTTCACGGCTTCGCGCCTTCAAAAACTGAACGTCGTGGTCCGGACATATCTCAACGGCAGGCTAACATGACGCCCCGATCTACAGACGGCTTCAGGTCATCCGCCAGGTACACCGTGGCCACCCGCCCTCACCGACCTCCGCGGCCGCAGGGAAGGCACGAGAAGACGTATCGGCGGCTGTGCGAGGAAGAGGAGGAGCTAAGAGGTCGCTCACTCATGGTCTACGCCTTTGACCACGGACGGTGTCGTGGTTGTAGCGCGACGCGTGAGCGTGACGCGCGACAGGTTCGACGGCGTGAGCTTCAGAAAAAGGCTTACCGGCTGCTGCCTGCCTGGCGAAAAGAGGGCGGCCACCGGATCGCTCCGAGTGGGGCCAGCCGCCGATACCTTGA
>JADFLD010000005.1 GCA_022564535.1 Gemmatimonadota bacterium | reverse complement strand
GGCAAGGGAGAACCTGTTCTTCGACTGGGAGCACGGCGACATCGAGCTCGAATTGGAGTTCATGATGCCGAAGGGGTCCAAAGCGGGCATCTATCTGCAAGGGCGCTACGAGATCCAGATGTTCGACAGCTGGGGTACGCCTCGGCCTACGTTTTCGGATGCCGGCGGGATCTACCAGCGATGGGATCCGAACCGGACCGATGGGCGACAGGGCTATGAGGGTCATCCCCCGCGGGTGAACGTCAGCCGTGCGCCCGGATTGTGGCAGCGGTTCCATATCCGCTTTCAAGCGCCTCGCTTCGACGACGAGGGCCGCAAGATCGCAAACGCAAGAATGATCAGGGTAGTGCACAACGGCGTTGTCATTCACGAAAATGTGGAGCTCACCGGCCCCACTCGGAGCGCCGTTTTCGCTGATGAGCAGCCGATGGGTCCCATCATGCTCCAGGGCGACCATGGCCCTGTGGCCATACGCAATATCCGATACAAGCTCTATCAGCAGGACCTCGTGACGCTTGCGGACACACGGTATCAGTTGGCCGAAGGGCTCTTCGAGGCCCTGCCGGATCTGGAGGCCCTGACGCCCCGAAAAGAGGGCGATGTGGAGGGCATCGACTGGCGCGTCAGTGACGCCGATGATCCGTTCGTCATGGGCTTTACCGGTAACATGCGGGTGCCGTACCCGGGGCTATATCGCTTCCATTTGCAGCTAGACTGGATTCGTGGGCCCGACGTTTCCGACGGAGCCCTCGGCGCCGGTGCGCTCGTGATCGGGGACCAGACCGTCGTCGATCATGCAGGCGTTGAGCAAACGGTCGCTGGAGACGTCCAACTGGAGGCCGGTATCTATCCGTTCGTCCTGTCCTTCTATAAGAACAGGGCCGGTCTGCCGCCGAGCATGGCTCTGTATGTGGAAGGAGGAGGGCTACCCCTCCACTCGCTCAACGCGCCCGGCTCATCGCCATCGGCACCGGCGAGGGGCTCCATCCACGTCGAACCGACGGGGGACCCGGTGCTGATCAGGGGGTTTGTGCGCCATCGTGAGCAAAAAAAGACGCATACGATCGCCGTCGGCCACGCCAGTGGTGTGCACTATACCATGGATTTGCGGCAGGGGGCGCTGCTCCACGTGTGGAAAGGAGGATTCGTCGAAACGACGGCCATGTGGCAGGGCCGGGGAGCGGAACAGCTAGCTGTACCCGAGGGCAGCGTCCTCACATTTTCCGGAAAGCCAGCCGTGGCTCGTCTCGCATCCTCGAACGCCGCCTGGCCGGATAGCATGGGCGTGGACTACACCTTCGAAGGTTATGAGCTCGATGCCGACGGTCATCCATCGTTTCTGTATCGCATGGGCGCGATAGCCGTTTCCGATCATCTGCTTCCCGAGCAAGGGGGCCGACAGCTTCTCCGCGAGGTCACGTTGCGTGGTGAAGCGGACCAAGAAGGATATTGGGTTCGTGTGGCTGCGGGTAAGGACATCAGCGAGCTCGCCGAGGGAGGCTACAGCGTTGATGGTAGGACGTACTACGTCACGCTTTACGACACCGGTGGCCCCCGGGCCGTCATCCGTGCGGCCGCCGACGGCCAGGAACTCCTCGTTCCGATATCCTTCGCCGACGGCCAGGTGACCGTTCGCTACTCGCTGGTTTGGTAGCCCATGAATACAGAATCTTTGACGAGGATGGTCTGCCTCTGCGTGCTCCTGTGCGCCGGCCCCGTGACCGCACAGGTCCCGGCGGGAGAGGATGACTATTACAAGTTGGTGACGCTCCCCATTCCGGAAGGCATCATCCTGGAAGTCGGCGGCATGGCCGTCCTGCCGGATGGCCAATTGGCGGTCTCGACGCGAAGAGGGGAGATATGGCTCATCAAGAATCCCTATATGGCGGGCGGCGTCCGGCCTCAGTTCCAACGCTTTGCGCATGGCCTGCACGAACCCCTCGGCCTGGCGTATCGGGATGGGGTCTTCTACTCAGCGCAGCGTGGCGAGCTGACCCGGCTCCGAGACGTCGATGGCGATGGTCGTGCCGATCGTTATGAGACGGTTTATAGCTGGCCGCTCGAGGGCAACTATCACGAGTACTCCTACGGTCCGTTGATTCGCCCAGACGGCACCATGATCGTGACGCTCAACCTGGGGTGGGTCGACTATGGAGCCAGCCTCTCCGAGTGGCGGGGATGGATGCTGGAGATCACGCCCGATGGCGAAATGACGCCAATGGCTACCGGCATGCGCTCACCGGCCGGCTTCGGGTTCGATGTGGACGGTGAAGTCTTCTTTGGTGAAAACCAGGGCGATTGGATCGGCTCCGGCTACATCACGCATGTCGAGCGTGGTGACTTCTTGGGTCACCCGGCCGGCTTGCGCTGGACAGATCTGCCTGGGTCGCCGCTTACCCTGAAACCGGAGGACGTGCCGGACACGGGTCGACCGATGGTCGAAGTCGCACCCGGGGTGCCGGGCTTGAAACCACCTGCCGTGTGGCTGCCTCATACTGTTATGGGGATCTCGACGTCCGGTATTCTGGCGGACACGACGGGGGGAGCTTTTGGGCCCTTTGCCGGGCAGCTCTTCGTGGGAGATCAGGGGCAGAGCAAGGTGATGCGCGTCTTCTTGGAGAAGGTGAACGGGGTGTACCAGGGGGCGGCCTTCCCGTTTCGTGAAGGGTTTTCCTCGGGTGTTCTGCGCATGGTTTGGGGTAGCGACGGTTTCGAGCTCACCTTTACGAAGCCGGTAGACCCCGAGCTCGCGTCCGACCCATCGTCGTACCACGTCACCGGCTTTACCTATCGATATCACAGTACCTACGGCAGCCCGATCATCAACCGGGAGACGGCACGCGTGCGGGGTGTGGAGGTGTCAGACGACGGTCTCCACGCGCGCATCGTCGTAGACGGACTGCGCAAAGGCTACATCCACGAGCTGAAGATGACGAGCCTGCGCTCAGCGGACGATGAACCGCTGCTGCACGACACGGCATACTACACGCTCAACGAGATCCCCGATGGCCCTCGCCTCGTCGTAGATACCGATAAGTCCGACGTTGAACGGGCCCCGGGGTCCGAGACGACGGCGACGGGTCCGTCGACGAGGGCACAGCCCAGACGGGTGACGACCATGCCCGACGACTGGACCGACGGACCCGATGTGACGATCACGATCGGCACGGAGCCTGGTTTACGGTTCGATCTGCCCGCCTTCGATGTGCAAGCGGGAAGTCGCCTGAGGCTCGTGTTCAACAACAGCGGCGACATGATGCACAATTTGCTGGTCGTTCAGCCCGGTAGTGCGGATAAGGTCGGTGAACGGGCTATCGCGTTGGGCCTGGACGGACCGGATCAGGACTACGTTCCGGATCTGGACGAGGTCCTGTTCCACACGGCCATGCTTGGACCCGACACGATGGAGGCGATCTACTTCACCGTGCCGGACGAACCCGGTGAATACACGTATGTATGCAGCTTTCCCGGCCATGCCTTCACCATGCGAGGCACCATGCGCGTAGTGAGCCGATGAAGGGAGGGTGTGTCAGGCCTCTTCCTATGGCTGTCTCAGCCCCCCTCGGACCTCTTCGCCGTGAAGCTCGAAGCACCCATCTCCGGCAGGTAAGCCTCTCCGGTCATCTCGTCGCCGTCGACCTCGGCCTCCATCTCCACCGTGAACCACTGGTCTTCCACGCCGACGTGCAACAAGAACGACAAGGTCCCGTCCTCAAACAGACCGTCGCTGATCTCCGTGGCCATGGGGATGTCGAGCTCCATCTCCGCAGAGCCCGTCACCTCGGTGCCGTGCTGCGCGAACACGACCGTCATCTCGACCACGCCCTGAGGTGCGTTCATGATGAACATCCACGTCCCAGCAACGCTCTGCTGCGCGGTGGCAGGCGATGCCGCCAAGGCGAGTACTGTGAGAGATAGGCAGAAGCCTCGGGCCAATCTGGACATTTGGCACCTCATGACGGGTGGAGGGAAGGTTCGAGGACTGCGACCGAGTCAGACTATCGCCGGGCGGGGACGGAAACAACTCGGATGCGGGAATCCACCGGGGCCAAAGTCGGCGTCGCTCAGTCGAGCCGCCGCGCGATCCATACCGTGCGGTAGATCGCGGTCCCCACTGTACCTGCCGCGACCACACCGACGACTGCAATGAGGAGCGTTCCCGGTGCCCAGTTTCGCCACTCCGTGACTGCCGGGTCGAAGATGCCCCCGAACCCGACGAGCATCAGCCGCTCGGCACGTTGCATGACCCCCACCGTGCACACGACTCCCAGGCTCTCGCCCCGGGCCCGCGCGTAGCTGACCAGGAGGGATCCACCGAGCGCGGTGACGACCACGGCCAGCTCCACCGCGGACGCCATGAAGAGAAGCGAGAGTCCGACAAAGACCCCCACCTCAGCGAATCGATCCAGCGTCGAATCCAGAAACGCTCCGGCCTGACTCACCTTGCCCTGCACACGTGCGATCCGGCCGTCCAATACGTCCGCCACACCTCCACACAGTACGCACCACCCACCCACGTTGACATGGCCGGTCGCGAACAACGCACCCGCGCCCACCCCGAAGGCGACACCGAGGAGGTTGAACGCGGTCGCTGAGACGCCGAGAAGGAGAGCCAGTCGCTCGAGCGGGCCAATGAACCAGTAGAACCAGCTCCGGATGAAGCCGCCTAGGACGAAACTGCCGCGGTCCGAAATCTCGTTCGGATCGTGTCGATTCCTCGAGACCGACGCGTACACCGGCATCGAAACGAGCGCGCCAGCCAGAACGCCGACGAGGACCGCCATGTCGGTTCTCACTCTTCGATCTCTTCCCGTGGTTTGGTCAATAGCACCCGGATCACCCGAGGCCACAGGAAGACAATCGGGAGCTTCCGCTCGAGGAACGTCAGGTCGATGGACCGACCCGTGTGCCGCTCGACTTTGTGAACGAGGTACGGCAGCCAGTTTGCGAACGTCACGGTGTGCTTGAACAGACGCATCGTCGTGCGGGCCTTGGACCGCCGGAAGTGCCACCGCCACCGGCGGCGATCGGCGTCGGAAACCGGCCCAGTCAGTGCGTAGGCGTCTCCCTCTCGCCGCATCCGTCCAGCGACGACGGCGGCCTCCAGAGCCGGCTCGAGAACCGTGGCGAAGTGTTCTGCCTGCGCTTCGAAGACCCGGCCGGGACGGGCCTTGGACTCAGGACGCAGCTCCCCAGAGTAGCAGACTTCGAGGAGCCGCCGGCCCAACCCCGCGGCGTCGACGGGTTCGTGGAGATAGGGAGCCATCCACTCGAGCACGCGCATATGGGCCCCGTTGATCTGTTCTTGCACCCAGCGCTGTTCCGACGCGTCAGCCGTCCAAACGGTGCCGAGTCGTTGAACCATTCGTCCCAGTAGAAAGTGATCGGGTGGGTTCGCACCCATGGCTCGCGCGAAGTCGGCTTTGCTCACCAGGAGGCACGTTGCGACGCTGCCTCGCCCTCCGTCCGGCGTGTACGAGATCACGTTCGGAGCGAGCACGCGAGCGAGCGCCGTCATGAGCGCGACGGGGCGGTGAAGCTCCCGCGCCCTCGACAGATGGGAATAGAAGGACCGGTACTCATCTACGATGACGACGAAGTCGAGCGCACTGCGTCGGCCGGGGTTCGTTCGCCACAATCGCGATCCGTAAATCAGGACCACCCGTACACTGTCGCCGGTCTGTTGGACGAGTCGTCCGGCGAGCGCGAACGCATCCGGCCACCTCTCGGCGGCAGACTCCGTCACGCTCCGGCGGCCTCGGCCCTCAGGTTGGCCAATCCCTCGACCATCATCTCACGGCTCTTGGCGATAAAGGGAACCGGATCCGCTTCGGGATCGGTCCACTCCAGCGTCCCCACGTGGGTGATCTGCCCGTCGACGTGATCCATCCCTTTCACGAAATCCTTGAGCTTCGCGGTCTTCCAAAACCCGTCCGCCACGAAGATGTAAACGGTCCAGGTGCGCTCTGCGAGAAGCCTCTTGAGTCCCGCCCCCTTGAAGCGTCCAATCTCTCCATTCTTGGTCCGCGTGCCTTCCGGAAATACAGCGATCGGCAGGTCGGCGTTACGCCCCGCCTCACCCAAGGCCTCGAGGCTCTTCCGGAGCTCCCGGGCGTTTGCCGTCGGGTCCACGACGGGGTATTGATAGAGTCGAACCATGTACGAGACTAGCGGAATGAAACGGCTGTACCGGGCTCGCGTCACGATCCGCGGATAGCCGCCATCGACGGTCTGAACCACCAGTGGGATATCGAACACCGACTGATGGTTCATCAAGATGAGCATGCCGGGCCGGGCTGGGACGATCCTCGGGGGCACCGGAATGGTGGCCCCACCGATGTGAATGAGGGGTCTCGTTGTGACCCATGCCATTAGCTTGATCCACCACTCGAGCACGGGAATGCGCCGGGCCGGTCTGAGCTTGACCCACGGCGCGATCATGAAGCGCTGAATAGGATCGGAGACGACAAGAGCCAGGCATACAACGGCGAGCGCCAGGTAACCTCTGAACTTCAAGAAACGCGTCTCCAGGCAACAAGTGCGAGCAGGCGAATATCAGTGGGTAGCCCTACGACGGAAGGCTAACCCGATCCAACCACCATCATAAAGATAATCTCTGATATGAGCACTCCCGGGTACACGTACTACGGCTTCGATCTTTGCGTCGGCGGCTACTTCGAGATGCCCACGGAGGACGCCCGCAAGCTTCTGCCAAGCCATCTGGAACCTCTCGAGGTGCAGCACGAGCGCAGCATCCTTGCCATCACCTGTTTCCATTTCTGCGAGAGCATGGTGGGGGAGTATGACGAGGTCGTGTTGGCTGTAGTGGTGCCACCCATGGTCGAGCCCGGCAAGCTGTTGTCCAAGGCGGCCTTCTTCCCGTTCATGGTCGGTACATCGACGCCCGAGTCCCGCGCACACGCGATTGAGCGATGGCGTCTGCCACACTACATGAAGGACGTGGACGTCGACTTCGCCGAGGGAGACGG
Organism: Gemmatimonadota bacterium; assembly: GCA_022564535.1. Next base: position 10,836 of record JADFLD010000005.1, on the reverse strand, counting down.
CAAGATCACCGTAACGATGACCGACGACGACGCGCCGGTTCTCGAGCTCGTCGTAACGGAATTCAGGTGGGGGGCCGCCGCCAACAATTACACATGCTTCACGGTCAACCCAGAGGATCACTTCAAGGTGAACATCCTGATGGAGGCGGAGCACTCGGAGCATGAGGAGGAAACCGGTTCGCTCACGCTCTACGAGCATCCGATGACGGAGGGCCTGACCATCGACGACGTGCACACCTACCCGTTCCGTGAAGAGTGGTACAGGAAGGGCACGCAGACATTCGATCCGATGGTGTCCTTCTGACCGCCCGTAGACACTTCGTCATCTTCAACCCGGCCTCTGGACGAGGGCGGGGTGGCAAGCGCCTCGGGGTCTATCAGGGGTTGCTTCGGGACGCTCTCGACGACGTGACCTTCGGGGCGACGACCCGGCCCGGGGAGGAGCGCGAGCTGGCGGAGCGAGCGCTCGATGACGGTTACGACGTCATCGTGGCGGTCGGGGGTGACGGAACCTTGAGCAATGTCGCGGACCGGCTCGTCGCGAGTGGCCGCACTGATGTCGTGTTCGCCGTCCTGCCGAGCGGAACGGGAAACGACTTCGGCCGCAATTTCGGATACGATGCAGGGAATCCCGCGGAGGCCGTGCGCGTCCTCGCCGACGGCCATTCGAGGGCGATCGACGTAGGTCGCGTGGACACGCTTTGCGCCTCCGAACAAGAGCCGGACCGGCTGGAGGCTCGTCACTTCCTCAACCTGATCGGCTTTGGTTTCGACATCGCCGTGATCGACGCGGCGGTCGGGGCTCGCTTCCTGAGGGGCGCGTTGCTGTACAAGGTGACCGCCCTGCAACAGCTCTTCCGGTTCCCCGGAATACGAGTCGGAGTGACACCGGGCGACGGGCAAGAGCACGACTCCGACCTGCTGCTGCTTACCGTTTCGAATGGGCGATTCTTCGGGGGTGGATTCCCGATCGCACCCGCCGCAACGCTTCAAGACGGGAAGCTGCACGCGTGCATGATCGGTGATGCTCCTCCGCTCACGAGACTGAAGCTCTTCAACCTGGCCGAACGCGGCCGTCATGGGTCGTCCGACAGGGTGGAGATTCTCGCCGACGGGAGTTTCCGTCTGCGCTTCGCCGACGCGCCGCGCTTCGAGGTAGACGGTGAAGTGTGGAAATCGTCGGAGCCGACGATCGACGTGCGTGTCCTTCCCGGCGCCCTACAGGTCATTGCGCCACGCGACTGACGGGATCCGCGCGCGATCTCGAAACAAAGCGTTGGCGATCTGGGCGTATGGCATGTACTTTGCGTCGCAAAGTCGTAAGGTGAAGGACACCCCCCACGCACGACGCACTCAACCCGTTCCGCGACCATGAACCTGCCCGCGAGAAAACTCCCGCAGAGGGACCCGCCGGCCGTTGCCCTGCACGACCGCGCGATGGACAACCTGCGCTACATCCGCGAGACGATGGAGCGCTCGGCATCGTTCACTCACGTGTCCGGCGTCGGTGGGGTGGTGATGGGGTTGGTCGCGCTGACCGCTTCGGTGATCGCGGGACGAGCGGAATCCTCCACCGTATGGCTCATGACTTGGCTCGGTGCGGCCGGACTTTCGCTCACCGTCGCCACGCTCATGATGGCCGCCAAGTCCCGAGCCGAGGGGATGACCCTGCTGACCGGCCCAGGCCGGAAGTTCACGTGGAACGTGATCCCTCCGCTCGCCGCTGGGGCGCTCCTGACGCTGGCGCTGGTTCGAATCGGATCGATGGATCTGCTGCCCGGCATGTGGCTCCTCATGTACGGAACGAGTGTGGTGACGGGCGGCTCCTACTCCGTAAGACCGGTTCCCGCGATGGGTGCTGCATTTATGCTCGCCGGCGCGGCAGCCCTGGTTTCCCCAGCGGCGTGGGGGGACGCCTTCATGGCCGCCGGGTTCGGCGGATTGCACATCGCGTTCGGTATCGTGATCTGGAGGAAGCATGGCGGCTAGACGCGGAGCGGTTCGACGTGACACGGACGGGGGAGAAGCCCACGCACGACCCCTCGGAAGTGTCGAGGGTCGCCAACCGGAGGCGGAGGCGCTCGAGCTCGACCAGCTCATACACGAGCGCGTCCGGCTTGGAATCGTAAGCGCCCTAGCTGTAAATGGCTCCTTGACGTTCACGGACTTGCGAGACCTGCTCGGCATCACCGATGGGAATCTGAGCGCCCACGCTCGACGCCTGGAGGAGGCCGGGTACATGGCGCGCACAAAATTCTACGAGGGACGCGTGTTCAAGACCGAGTACGAACTGACATCGAAGGGCCGGAAGGAGCTCAAGGCCTACCTGGACCACATGGAGGCGATCATTCAAGCCACGCGCAACGTGACGGGGAGCTCATGACGCAGAGCATCTGCCGCTCAACAGTCGACGGAATCCACGTGGCGATCATCATGGATGGAAATGGGCGCTGGGCGAGGGCGCGTGGCCGGCGGCGCGAATGGGGACACAGGCAGGGGGCCGAGGCCGTGCGGCGCATCGTCGAGGCGGCCCCCGATCTCGACGTCGGAACGCTGACGCTGTACGCGTTCTCGTCCGACAACTGGCGCCGTCCGGCAGCGGAGGTCGCGGTCCTGATGAAGCTGTTCGGGCGATATCTCCGCTCCGAATCTAGGGAGCTCGAGGCAAATGGCGTGCGGCTGCAGGTGGTGGGTCGTCGGGACCGCCTAGATGCCGCCCTCGTACGTACGATTGAAGACGCCGAGCGCACGACCGTCGAAGGTCAACGCCTTCTGCTCCGGCTCGCCATCGACTATTCGAGCCGGGACCTCCTGCTGAGGGCCGTGCGAGCCGCCGCCGAGGCTTCCGACATCGAGCGCCAGGACATGGCCACGCTGCTAGGCAAAGCGATGAACGGTGGAGGTCCCGCACCGGACGTAGACCTCTTGATCCGAACCGGGGGTGAACGGCGACTGAGTGACTTCCTCCTGTGGGAGTGTGCGTACGCCGAGCTGCTCTTCACGCCGATCATGTGGCCCGACTTCGGGGGCGGACATCTGGCCGAGGCGATCGAAGACTTCCGAAGCCGAGACCGTCGGTTCGGGCGCGTGGCCGCGGCCTCGTGACGACGACCCGACGCCGAGGCTTCTAGACTCGCTCATCGAGGAAGTGACTTGCCTCCGAGCCGAACGAACCCTCTCTCGAGATCGAGCAATCGCTGCTTTCGCCACAGGCCCCCTCCGTATCCGGCCAATCTGCCGTCGGCACCCACGACTCGGTGGCACGGAACGATGATCGCCAACGCGTTCATGCCGTTCGCGGTGCCTACGGCACGCACGGCGGTGGGACGGCCGACGCTCTGCGCCACATCGGCGTAGCTCCGGGTCTCCCCGTAGGGAATCTCCAAGAGCGTTTCCCAGACGTCGCGTTGGAAGCCGGTGCCGCACAGAGCGATCGGCGTGTCGAACGCTCGAAGCTCCTCTGCGAAATACCGTGCGATCTCACGCTCTACGCTCCGGATGACATCGTTGGTAGCCGGCATGAAGACCGCCCGCAGCCGAGACCGAATCCGCTGGATCTGTGTCGGCAGCATCCGGCGATCGACGAACTCGAGAAGGCACAGAGCGTCGTCAGTCGCACAGACAAGCATGGGACCAAGCGGCGAAGTAATGCGGCCGACGCTCACGATCGTGGCATCATCGAATCGGGTCGGGCTATCCCCAAAATACTTGCGGAACGCCTCTTGAAATCCTGAGAGCGAATCGTAGCCGACGTCGAACGCCGTGCGGCTCACGCTCCCCCCGTCCCGAACCCTCCCCAGGGCCGCACCCAGCCTGCGGGCCCGGGTGAAGGCCTGAAAGGTCATGCCGTGGTGCTGCTTGAACCATCTGCGCACCCGCGGCGGGCTGAGCCCTTGGGAACGCACGTCCTCATCGGTCCAGCGTCGAGCCGGGTCGGTTTCAACCTCCGCGAGGAGTGGCCGGAGCCAGTCGGGAGGCGTTCCGCTTGGCTCGAGGGGCCGACAACGCAGGCAGGGACGGTATCCCGACTGGAGTGCTTCTCGACTCGTTCCGAAGAACGACAGGTTCTTGCGTAGAGGCTTCTTCGCCGAGCAAGTCGGGCGACAGAAGATGCCGGTCGTGTGCACGCCGGTCACGAACACACCGTCGAAATTGGTGTCACGTCCCAGGAAGGCCTCCAGCATGACAGCCTCGGGGGGGAGCTCTCGTGTACTCATGCGGTCAATCTGCGTTGCACTCGATGCTCGCTCCACCGGAAAATGAACACCTAATTTCGCCTACGTCATTTGATGTAGATACAACGGCGGTGATCGGGAGCAGTTTTGCAGGGCCAGGACCAACCCAGGAGTTGCGATGCCACGAACCGTGCCGCGCGCGCAGCGCGTGCTTGAAGTTCTTCGCGAGGGCCCCACTCTCAGCACACCCGTCGACACCGTGAACGCGCTTCCTGAAGCTCGCGTCGCTCGCACGGCATCCGTAGCTTCAAGATCGCACGGACGAATGCAGTCACACACGCCCCAAGGCCCTATGGCTTCACGGTCCTCGGTCGCACGGCAGTTCGGCGCTAGCCTACCGGATCCCACGCCCATGGTCGGTCGGGAGCGGGAACTGGCGGCACTCGAGGCGCTGCTGGAGTCGGGCAGCGAGGGTTCCTGCGTCGTGTTCATTCGCGGTGAGGGTGGCGTGGGTAAGACGAGGCTCGCGTCCGAGCTCGCCGACCGGGCCGCCGGACGTGACTGGAACGTCATCAGGGGAAGAGCCTACCCCGTAGAGTCGGGCGTTCCGTACGCGATCTTCGCCGACGCCTGGCTCCCGACCATGCAGTCCTTGGACCCGAGCGCGCTGACCGTCCTCAGCCGAGGCGGAGAAACCGAGCTGCGGTATCTCTTCCCCGCCTTGCGAGGGGGCCGCAACGACCCCGACGACCTCGCTGTGAGCGACCCCGAAGAGTTTCGCACGCGCCTGATGTGGAACTTCGCCGAGTTCGTGAAACGGTACGCAAGCCGTACTCCGATCCTGTGCGTCTTGGAGGATCTGCAGTGGGCAGACGACTCTTCTCTCCAGCTAATCCACTTCCTGGCGCGGCAGAGTCAGGGGCAACCCATCCTGATTCTCTGTACCTACAACGACCAGCATCGGGACCAATGCCCTCGACTGGTGCAAACGGAGCGTTCCCTCGAGTCCATGGGTGTGGGCGAAGTCCTTCGACTCGATCCGCTCACGCTCGAAGACGTCACCAACCTCGTCCGCATGACGTTCAGCGTGGATGTCGATCTCATCCGCGAATTCTCGCCGGTTCTCTTCGGGTGGACTCGGGGCAACGCTTTCTTCGTTGAGGAGATTCTGAAGTCTCTGATTTCGTCCGGCCAAATTCGTGAGGAGAGCGGCACGTGGGTCGGGTGGGATGCACGGGACTTCAAAATGCCGGAATCCATTCGGGACGCGATTATCGGGCATGTGGAGGCGTTATCCGAAGCCGGTCGAGCGCTGGCCGATCTCGTGGCCGTCATCGGGGGTCGCGCAAGCTACACATTGCTGCGATCGATCAGCGGACTGGAAGCGGACCAGGCGCTGTCGGCACTCGAGGAATTGTGCGCGGACGGTGTGCTCTCCGAGGACTCCGACGACGGGCACGTCGTCTACGGCTTCAGGCACCCTCTCGTGAGTCAAACCCTGTACGACGAATTCGGGCTTCAACGCGCTCGAATTCTCCATGGCGTCGTCGCCGAGGCGATGGAGGAGTACTACGGGACCAGGGCAGTAGATCACGCCGATGAGCTCGCCTTCCACTTCTCTCGCACGGACGGAGGCAAGCTGCGGGAGAAGGCGACGAAGTATCTCGCCCTCGCGGGCCGCAAGGCGCTGGACCGGCGTGCGGATCTCGAAGCGATCAACTACCTGGAGGCGGCCCTCGAACGAGCGCGGGAAGAAGGAGCCGCCGGAAGCGAGACGCTCACTGAGCTCGTGCCGCTGCTGGCCCGCGCGCACACCCACGTCGGGCACTTCGACACGGCCGCGCAACTCTGGGCGTCGGCGCTGGACCATGTCGATCAAGGGTCACCCGAATACCTGGCGCTGCGCCGCGCCCTGGGCATGACGAACGTTTGGCGCGGACGACACGAGGAGGCGAGCCGCCACTTCGAGGCCGGACTCGAGGCCTCGAGGGCGGCCGACGACGCGAGGGCTACCGTCCGCCTGCTCATCGCACAGGCGAATGGCCGCCATGAGCTCGGCTTGGGGACCGAGGCACTGGATATCTTGGCCGAGGCGCTCCCGTTGGCCGAAACGATCGGGGACCCCGATCTGCTCGCTCGCGTGCATCGGGCGCTCACTCTTCTCCACGTCTGGGTCGGTCCGCCTGCGAAGGCCATCGAACACGGCGAGCGATCCATCGAGCTGGCAAAGCAAGTCGGAAGCCTCTCGACCGAATTCTGGGCCCGCTGGGGCCTCGCTGTGCTCGCGGGCATGCGCGGAGACACGGACCGGATGGCCCACGGCATCGACGACCTCAACGACATCGCGGACCGAGCCCGGTCGCCCGTGCTGAGGCTCTGGACGGCCGAGATGTCCGTGGAACTCGCGTTCGGGCAGGGGCAGTGGGACACAGGCGTCGCGCGGGGCGAGCAAGCCATCTCACTCGCACGCACCTTGAATCAACGCACGCTGCTGCCTCGCCTGCTTGTGTTGACATCACAGTTCTATGTCGCACGCGACGAGCTCGACCGCGCTCAGGATCTCATCGACGAAGCGGTGCAGATGTCTGGCCTGAACGACGATTTCGGATCCATCGACGTGCATCAGGTCGTGCCCACCTACATCGGGCTCGCACACTATCTCGTGGCACTCGGGGACTACGAAGACGCGATCGATGCCGCCGAGAAAGGCCTGCAGATCGCTGAAGGCACCGGATACATACTCTGGGCCACGCATCGACTGCTACCCATCCTGGGGGAGGCATGTCTCTGGGCCGGACACATCGACCGGGCCGAACAGGTCGGAGCACGTATCCGCGAATACTCGGAACGGATCGATCACAAGATTGGAAACGCGTGGGCCGATGCGTGTGCGGGGTTCGTACAGTGGAAGCGGGGAGACGCAGCCGGCGCGGTCAACCTAATGAAGGCGTCCGTTGAAGCGCTCGAAGCGATCCCCCAGATCTGGCCCGCTACGCGAATTCGCCGTCAACTGGCGGGAAGGCTCTTCGAGATCGGGCGACGCGACGAAGCGCTGCTTGAACTGGATCGGGTGCACGAAGTTTGTGTCCGGGTACGGGCGGGCCTGGAATTGGAAAAGACCAGGGGCATGTATCGGGAGATGGGCGTGAGACCGCCACCGATCGCGACCGACGGGAGGCCTCTCGGCCTCACGCCGACAGAGCTTCAGGTAGCGATCCTTGTCGCCGGCGGCCGCACGAACGAGGAGATCGCCAAGAAATCGCAACGAAGGACCCGCACCATCAGCACTCACCTTTCCAACATCTACACGAAGCTGGGAATTGGCGGGGCGGGAGCGCGGGTCAGGCTGGGGAATCTGGTCCGGGAGGCGGGCCTCCTGGAGTAGCGGGCCCCGGAGCTGCTACCTCGCTGCGGGGGCGAAGCCTTCCTCCAGCCAGATGCCAATGCTCGTCCGCGAGGATGTCCGTGTTCTCTGCTCGTCGTGACTCGCGAGTACGGCATCGCGCGCGCATAGGCTGAGAGTCGGGCTAGTGATCGTCACGGGCCGGGAGGTTGCCGTACCGATGGTTTGCAGACACCGACGCTCCGACGTTTCTTGCACTTCATGACCTCACCCCCGCGGGACGTACCGGTCGTAGAAACACGGATCACCGTGCGCATGTCTGAGCTGGACTCGTTCGGCCACGTGAATCACGCCGTCTTTCTGACCTACTTCGAGCATGCGCGCTACGAGGCTCTGCAGGAGGCTGGCTTCTCCTGGTCGGTTCTCGGAGAGCGGCAGTGGGCGATCTACGTCGTTCGAATCGAGGTCGACTATCTCGCAGCAGCGAAACGGGAGGACGATCTTCTGATCTTCACGTGGGCCGACTCCTTTCGACGCACGAGCATGACCCTCATGCAGCAGATGGTCCGGGCAGACGATCGCGACAAGATCGTCGCACGAGCCCGCGTGACCGCCGTGTGGATAGGCGCCAACAACAAGCCGATGCGGGTACCCCCTGAGGTCCGGATCGGGCTGACGCTGACGGGTCCCCAAGACTGAGCGTTATGTTGCTTGGTCCTTGGTCTTCAACCGCGCTCATCCCTCATGACGTACGTCGATCGCCTCAAAGCGCTTCTCATCGAGCGCTCGGTGCAGCTCGGAGACTTCACGCTCGCCAGCGGTGCGAAGTCCGACTACTACATCGACGCACGACGCACGACGATGTGCGCCGAAGGGCAGTTCTTGGTCGGACATGTGGCCTACGAGGCGATCCGCTCAAGTGGATTGAGTCCCACGCACGTCGGTGGCCTGACGATGGGGGCAGACCCCATCGCTTACGCCATCGCTCATAGGAGCTCCCTCGAGGGAAATCCGATCGATGGGTTCGCGGTGCGCAAGCGCGAAAAGGACCACGGGACGGGTCAACGGATCGAGGGTGGGCTACCTCCGGACGGACGCGTACTCATGGTCGAAGACACGATGACCACCGGCCACAGCACGCTTCAGGCTGTCGAGGTCGTGCGAACGCACGGTGCCGAGATCATTGGCGTCCTCACGCTGGTCAACCGCTCCGAGGCAGCGGCTACGCTCTACAAACAGCAAGGCCTACGGTTGATCTCCATCTTCACGGGCGCTGAGCTTCTCGAGGAAGCGCGGGAAGCCAGAAGCTAACCCGGGCGTCGCTACGACCTTCAGTCGAGTAACCTGAGAGGCATGACCAAGCAGAGATAGTCAGCCGCGTCATCGCCTACAGGCTCGATAGTAGCGGCCCGCTCCGGCGCCTTGAATGCGACCTTCACCTCGTCGGACGGCATGTAGCGAAGAACCTCGAGTAGATAATTCGCATTGAATCCGATCTCGACCTCCTCACCCTCGTAGGCTATCTCGAGTTCGTCGTGGCCTTCTCCAAGGTCGGGCGTGAGCACGCTTAAGTGCAGCCGACCTGTTTCGAACTTCAGACGAATGCGATGCGTCTGATCTGAAGCTACGACAGCCATCCTGCGTACAGCCGACTCGAGTGCATTCTTATCGACAATGGCCACCTTGTCGTTGTCGCGTGGAATGACCTGATCGTAGTTCGGATACGTGCCTTCGATGAGCCTCGTGTAGACCTCGGTCGTGTCAGCTCTGAACCCGAGGTGATTGCCGCTCTTCGCGACCTCCAGGGTATCCGCATCCTTGAAGAGCCGTTGAACCTGTGCCAACGCAGATGGCGGAACGATGAAGTCGGCCGACGGAGTGCCTGTGGGCTCCACCTTCACCCCCATCCGAGCGAGACGGTGCCCATTGGTGGCGACCATCTTCATCTCGCCATCTCGAAGTTCCCAGAGAACACCGTTGAGAATCGGGCGACTCTCTTCCGTGGAGACTGCGAACGACGTGTGATGGATGAGTCCGTTCAAATCCTTACCCGTCACGGTCAGGCCTTGCGAAAAATCCACCTTCGCGAGAGTAGGGAACTCATCGGCTGGAAGGCCATTGAGCTTGAAGTGGCTGCGTCCACACTTGAGCTCGATCTGATCCCCTCGGGTCGTGACTTCGACAGGCTCGTCAGGGAGCTCCCGGGTAATCTCCTGGAGCTTCTTTCCGGGCGCCGTAAGCATACCCGGTTCCGTCACGTCTGCGAGAGCCTTGACCCTGACGGCAACATCCAGGTCCGTCCCACTCATCCACACTCCGTCTTCCTTAGCCTCGAAGAGGATGTTGGAAAGCACCGGAAGGGTAGTCTTCGATGGAATGCTGGCCGATACGGCGGCGAGCGCGGTGTGAAGGTTCTTCCGGGTGATCGTGAATTTCATCGGGAAAATACTCCTGGCGTGAAGCCGGGTGTGTTTGTTGTGGGGGCTCCGCGGAATTCTTCCACAGTCCTAAAATACTAGCTCTCTTCTTTATTAAAAAACATAGTAGTAGTAGGACATGTTGAAGTGTGGAAAAACGTGGAAACACCCGCGCTTCGACCAAGCCCTGCGGGGATTAGCGGCGATCTACCTGAAGCTGGACAATTCGTGGAAAGAGGAAGCCCTGACCGATCCCGCGATTGGGACCGTGGATGAGTGGTGGGGAACCACGGCCCTTTCCACACCCTTTCCACGTCAGTCGGGGACGAAACCCTTCCGGGCATCACGCAGCTCATCGCGAGCGGCCTCTACAAGGCTCCGGAAGTCTGGATCTCGCTCCATTTTTTGCTCGACCTTTCGGATCGAGTGAATGACGGTCGAGTGATCACGTCCACCGAAGACGTTTCCGATCCCTGACAGGGACATCCCAAGCGTCTCTTTGATCAGGTACATCGCCACCTGACGAGGAACAGACAGTTCCTTCGTGCGCCGCTTCGAGGCCAGGGCATCCGGTCGAACGCGCCAGCGGTGAGCCACCATCTCGCGGATCCGTTCAGGAGACAGGATGGGCCCTTCGTGCGCCGCGTGTCGGCGCACGACTCCGGCCAGAAGGTTCTGGGCGAATTCCGGTGTGATTTCCTGGTGAGTCAGCGATGAAACAGCGAGAAGCTTGAGGACGGCTCCCTCGAGCTCTCGTACGGAAGCGGTGCATAAGTGAGCGATCAATTCGATCACGTCATCGTCGAGGATGAGCCCCTCGTCTTCGGCCTTCTTGCGTAGGATGGCAATGCGCGTCTCATAGTCCGGCGGCCGCACATCCACAACCAGTCCCCACTCGAAA
>JADFLD010000209.1 GCA_022564535.1 Gemmatimonadota bacterium | reverse complement strand
CTTTGTGGGGGGTGGGACTGGCGGCCCCATCCTCGCCGGTACTGCCGGGACGCGCTTTCTGAACAACGACCGAAAAAGTACGTTCGAGTCCCTTACCGGGTCTCATTTGATGACCTTTTCGGTCGATGTCGCGAGGATCGACCTGGAGTACTACTTCCCCCCCGCCGCTTTCCCCCCGCCCATACGGGCGTATGACCGAAATGGCCAAGAGATACCCGGGATCGTGGTGGAAAACGTTCTGCTTGGCTCGGGATGGACGGGTTTGACCGTACGGTCTCCGGTACTCGTATGGAGACTCAGGATCGGGAAGTCGAACGGGTAGATCTACATGGACAATATCGTATACTAGCGACGATAGTCCGGCGAGCACGCCGGCCCCCGTGGCGGCGACCCGGACCTTGCCATTGGGCGCGATAGCAGACACTTCGATCCATCTTCAGCGCTCGAATCGGATCGATCCATGGATACCTACTACGGCAGCGGCGGGCTATGAAGGGACAGGTAATGCAACCGCCGTATCGGTTCGGGGCACTTCGATGTTCGACGTTCCGGATTTCTTCGTGCCGATGACGATGCAGCCCAACCTCATGCCGGATTCTGGGTTATTGCTCGATGCGCTCCGAGTAATGCGCCCCCTCACCTCCCGATCAGGCGCGGAATGAACTTGGTGAGTCCCTGAACCGGGCCCACCTCTCCCGCGTAGATGTTGCCCTCCGCGTCCACGGTCACGCCCTCGCCCATCGCTCCGAAGCCGCCCATCCCCGAGGCCCTCTCCGAGACGTGCTCGGGTATGAAATACCACACCTCCCCGGTGCGGGCGCTTCCAATCCGTAGCCCTTTTCTCCACCCACCCGGGTTGTAGTTCTCGTCGGACTCAGAGTCGATGGCATAGAGAACGTCGTCGTCGTCGATGAAGAGTCCACTGATGCGGCTGAACTGATACCAAGTATCGAGATGGTTCCCATCCTGATCGAAGATCTGGATCCGTCGGTTGCCGCGGTCGGCGACGAACAAGCGGCCCTGCGAATCCATCGCCAGGGAGTGCGGGGACCGGAACTGGCCGTCGGCGTACCCCCACGATCCAAAACTCATGATCAGGGTGCCGTCGGGCGCGTACTTCGAGATCCGGCTCCTCGCGTTCGGTCCCGGTTCGTCCATGAACTGGGCGCTGTGGGTCTCAGCCACGAAGATGCTTCCGTCCGGAGCGACGAGAACGTCATTGGGCTCGGTCAAGTGCGTGGGTGGGTCGCCTGCCTCACCCGGGGTACCTAGCACGAGAAGGACTTCGCCGTCGGGGCTGAATTTGATGACGGAGTGGCCCTTGCCCGCCGCGTCGGGGAAGCGCTCCAACTCTCTGGCGTTCGCAGATCGTGCGTCCACAACCCAGACGTTGCCTTCGTGGTCCACGTCCATTCCATGGGGCCACAGGAGCAACCCCGCGCCGAAACTCTGCACGACGTTCCCGTCGGGATCCAGCTTGACGATGGGGTCTACGTCGGAGCCCGCGCACGAGTTGGCGCCGCACCGGTCACCGGCCCAGATGTGCACTCCGTCCACATCGACGTTGATCGCGCTCACCGAGCCCCAGGCCCGCCCGTCCGGGAGCATCCCCCAGTTTCGGACGGTCTCGTAAGGGTTGGGGAGATAGTTGACCGGTTCGACGTCGGCGTGCTCGGGCGGCCCCGAGGCACCACGCTGGGCCCAGGCCATTTCTGACGTAAACGCCAGTAGGCCACAGGCGAGGAGCGCCGGAAGGAGGAGGGAGGCTCCTGAAACTGCGACACGCGGGCTCGTCCTGGTCATTCAACCCCTCGCTTCGTGAGACGATACTAGTCTGGTCAGTACGCAGGGAAAATGTGAGACACGCCGGGCTCTCGTGCCAGGTGGATCTCAAATACGGGCCCCGACTTCCTTCCCCCCGAGGGGCTGCTTCGACCGGCAGTAATATATTGATTGTGCCGGGCCTCTTCGCGTTCGGCCAGCCCTTGGTATTGTAGTACGCTTAGAACCTGATGTCGCGGTGCTGGAACGCACCCGCGGAGCGCTCGGAGAGGACCCGGAATGGCCCGAAAAAAAGTCGAGAAACGGCAGAGCGTCAGGACGGCATTGTCCCGCTCACCCGAGCTACAACAGGTGTCCCGTCAATTGGCGGTGCTTGCCCTCGCTCAGATGCAACAGGACGAGACGCTCGGCGTTCGGCAGGGAGAGCAATTGCGAAGAGCACTCGCTTCGGCCGGCGACGTTCTAGGGTGGAATGCGCCCGCGGCGATCAGCGGTGACCCCATAGCTGAGCTCAGCAAGGAGGTCATGACCATCGTCAAGAGCGGGGCCAAGGCCATCGCGAAAGACCTCGCTGAAGAATTGGCCGATAAGCGCACCGAGGCGGAGCGCCTCGCCGATACCGCCAACGGCGCACGGGAAATGTCCGAGAACTCCAAGGCGACCTATCCCGCGGAGATCTCCTACGCGTACTCGGTTCGCGACGCGTCCGCGACTCTCGTCACGAAGATGGAAAACATCACCGTGAACGACTCCGGGGAGGCGCTGAGCGCCGCCGAGACGATCGAGAAGAACACGACGTCACGTGGGAAGCTCACGAACTTCATGATTATCGATCTCGAAAAGAAGCAGGTGCAGCTGGAGTTGATGGCGAAGAGCCTCCCTGACTTCGTGAAGTCCACGCACGCGGTGCTTGGAGAGGTGATCGCCAACCTGTAGTACGGCGGGGTCAGCTTGCTCGAGCCCTGTCGACCTTGGCGAGCGCGAGGATCGCTGTCGCCCGAATGCCGAGCAGAAATTGCGGGCGGCGCAGGGTCATGACGAGTCTTGGGCCGGGTCCGAGCCCGCACCGGCGTCTGTGAGAAACTTTCTGCGTGCCGGATCGTGTAGGAGCGCGTCGGTGAAGTCCTGGCGCTCCTCCAGCAGGGCCAGGCGTGCGCTGATGGTGTCGAGTACGTCGTTCATTCGCTGGATCTGAACCACCGCCTGAGGCTGCCGTTTCTCGCTTGCCATGGCCTCCAGGAGATTCCCCAGGTGTTTCGAAATGGGTCGAAGCAGGACGACACCGCCGACCGTGAGGGTGAGCACGACCACGAAGATCATCGGAGCGATGATCTCGAGCTGACTGACGTCCATTGGGCCCTCTAAGTCGGCGGAGGAAGGAGCCACAAAACGTAATCATCGGGTGTCATCTCGCCAGACGCGACGGGCCGGGCCCTCCCGACAGAATCGGACGATCCACGACGACCGGGGACGCCAGGCGGATACGGAAGAGATCGGCGGCGCCGGGAATGTCTTGGACCCGCATGTTGGTGTCGTGGGTCGGATCGTCATCGTTCTGCCAGGTCTCGTTCCACCATGAGAAACCGGAGATCTCCGGCCAGCGTCCGCCTACGAGGTCGGCCAGTGCCGCGTCGGCCCAAACCGCAGCGTCTCCACGTGGGTTGCCCGTCGTCACGCCGAATTCGAGAACCAGGATCGGCTTGTCGGGCGCCGTGGCGGCTAGCCGGCTTACGACCGCGTCCATGCCGTCCGCGAAGATGGGCCACTCGGCAACGGTTGGCGTAAGCGCGCCGTACACGGAGACCCCCACCCAATCGACGGCGTCGTCTCCAGGGTAGTAGTTGTCGAGGGCGTTCCACGAGACGGCTGGGACGTCGTCCGAGTTCACATGAAAGACCCAGGTCACGTTGGAAGCGCTCTGTGAGCAGATGGTCCGAACGATGTGCCGGTACGCAGCACGGAAGCGCGCGGGACCGATGGAAGCGCCCCCGTTCCAAACCCCGTTCCACGAGAACCAACTTCCGTTGACCTCCGTGCCCCACTCCACGATGACTGGGGTTCCGAACGACGCGGCTTCTCGACCCCAAGCCTCGAGATCCTCATCGAAGTCTCCGGCGAGAATCGCCGCGAGCGTGAACACAGGCTCAGAGACGTTCTGCTCCGGACGGCTGCGAAGCATGAGTCTCACGAACGGGACTGCGCCTTGATCTCGAATCCACGTGGCCGTCTCGAGCGGAAACGCACGGTCCCGGTACCAGTTGTTCGAGAAGTACACCCACGCGACGCGCCTGCCTACGGCTTCTTCGTACTGTTGAACGTCGACGGGGGTGATGTCGTCCTCCTCGCCCGAACGGCCCCCGGGGAAGACGCCATGATAGAGACGTCCCTCCGAGGGGGCGGTCAAGCCCTCGCCGTGGGCGCACGTGATGGGCGCCGATTCGTCGAACTCGAAGCCAATCGGGTCGTTTTCGCACCCCAGAAGGAGGAAGAGAGAGGCAGCCGTAAGCAGGAACGGCGTCGTGTGCGGCACGGTCACGATGCCCCGACGAGCCTCATTCGCGAGAATGGCCACCCGTTGCAGCCAGCCCGGGGATCTTCCCGATCGACTGGCCAGAGGCTATCGCAGGCGCTCACCGCAGCCCTACTCGGGCAGATCCAATGCGCGCCAGAGTTCTCGTAGTCTGAGAATTGCCGCGTGGGCGTCGGGGTGGCCGAGATCGTACGTACACGATGCGAGCTCACGAACCTCTGCGTAGGCGAAGACTGCCGCCTCACCCTGCGGAATGCGGCGCACGGTATACACGACCTCCGATCCATCGTAGGCGGTCGGACAGAGACCCGTGAACGCGTGAGCCGTGAGCGCTTCCCACTCGCGATCCACGAGGCCGGCGAGCTCGGAGGCGGCGCCGACGGCGGGAGGGGCGAGAAAGACGAGCAGGACCAGGGCGACGGCGGCGAGGCGGCCGGGGGACGTGGCGCCGGCTTCGGTGGTGGTGGTGTCGGGCCGGCCAAGGCGCCAGAGCAAGGCGGCGGTGAGCAGGTAGGCGGCGGCGACGGTCCAGCCGGGAACGGAGGGGACGCGGACTCGGGCCAGGC
>JADFLD010000208.1 GCA_022564535.1 Gemmatimonadota bacterium | reverse complement strand
CCACCCTGCGTCGCACCACGGCGGCCGGGAGGAGGCGATTCTCGACTTCCACAAGATCAATCGGTACCACGTGAGCATGCTTCCGTATTTTCTCGAGAAGCTCCAGGACATCCACGAGGGTGACAGCCACGTACTCGACAAGACGATGATCGTCTTCGGCTCGCCGATGGCCGATGGAAATATCCACAACCATCGGCGGTGCCCATTTGTCATATTAGGGGGTGCTGGTGGGCGGCTTCCGGGCAACGTGCATCTCAAGGCGCCCGATGGCACTCCCATGGCGAACGTCATGCTGAGCTTGCTGCACAAGCTCGGTCTCGACGACATGGAGAGCTTCGGTGACAGCACGGGTGACTTCTCGATGACGCCGCCGATGTCGGCGTCACCCGACGGGTGAGGGATCGCGATACATGATGGGAATGAAGACGGTTTGGGCTTCACTGGCGGCGGGCGTGGTGCTGACCTTCGTCGGTGGCGCCGGCGATCCGCCTGCTCAGCGCGTCGCCGGCCCCGGTGTGGGCCCCGTCGCGTCCTTGGACGAGAATGACGTGGTCAGCCGGTATTGTGTGCGTTGCCACTCCGACCGGAGACTTCGCGGAAACATGTCGCTGGAGGGGTATGACGCTCAGAATCCGGAGCTCCAAGGCGAGCTCACGGAGAAGATGATCGTCAAGCTTCGGGCGGGAATCATGCCGCCGCCCGGCGCGGCGCGCCCGGCCGGCGACACGCTGGAACTTCTCGCGGAGGCGCTCGAGCAACGGATGGACAGGGCAGCCGCGCGAAGCCCGAACCCGGGTGGGCGCACGTTCCAAAGGCTGAATCAGAGTGAGTATGCGGCCTCGATCCATGACTTGCTCGGGCTCGAGATCGAGGGGGCAGACTATCTGCCGCCCGACACGAAGAGCGCGAACTTCGACAACATCGCCGACGTGCAGATGCTCTCGCCGACGTTGCTCGATGCCTACCTGAACGCCGCGGCCGAGATCAGCCGCTTGGCGATCGGTGATCCGAGAGCCACTTCGAGTGAGAGGCAGTACCGGGTATCGCGGTGGGTGTCGCAGACGGAGCGCGTCGAGGGGGCTCCCTACGGAACCCGCGGCGGAGTTTCGGTGGTGCACAATTTCCTGGCGGATGGAGACTACGTCTTCCGCTTCTCCTTCCATCACGAGACGACGGGCACGGCGGTGGGCAACGGGAGCTCCGATCTGAACGCGACACCGGAGTCGCCCGAGCAGCTCGAGATCTCCATCGACGGCGAGAGGGTCGCGCTGATCGACATCAATCGCTGGATGCACGTTTCGAGTGCGGGCGGAGTCGAGGTGCGAACGGATTCCATCGCGGTTCGGGCCGGTGCGCATCGGGTGACCGCAGCGTTCATAAGGAAGGCGGAGGGGCCGATCCAGGATCTGATCTCGCCTCACGATTGGTCGCTGGTGAGCACGGCGATCGCGGGCACCTACGGCGTCATGTCGCTGCCGCACCTACGCGATCTGGTGATCGTGGGCCCGCTCACCGTCACGGGCGTATCGGATACACCGATTCGTCGCGCGATCTTCACGTGCCGTCCCACGAGCCCGGAGGAGGAGCGACCCTGCGCCAGGGCCGTCATCGAGCGCTTGGGTACCCGCGCGTTCCGGCGCGCACTCACGGACGACGATCGGGCCGGACTGATGCGGTTCTATGATTACGGAGCCCAGGAAGGGGGCTTTGAGATCGGGATCCGTACCGCACTCGAGGCGATGCTCGCCAGCCCCCACTTCGTCTTCCGCTTCGAGGAGGCTCCGAGCCGAGCCGAGCCCGGTGGCATCTACCCCGTCAGCGACGAGGATCTGGCCACGCGCCTCTCGTTCTTCCTTTGGGGCCTGCCGCCGGACACGGAGCTGCGCGAGCTCGCGGGTCGTGGCGATCTGTCGGACGATGACGAGCTCGAGCGACAGGTGCATCGCATGCTCGCGGACCCCCGTTCCGACGCCTTGGGGACGAGATTCGCGGCTCAGTGGCTGAGGTTGCAGGACTTGGACAAAGTGCATCCGGACGTGAGGTTGGACCCGGATTTCCACCAGCAACTCGCAGACGCGATGCTGCGCGAGACCGAGCTTTTCTTCACAAGCGTGGTCCGCGAGGACCGGCCGATGCTCGAGCTTTATACGGCGGACTACACGTTCGTGAACGAGCGGCTGGCCCGGCACTACGGCATGGACGGTGTGACGGGAGAGCGCTTCCGGCGCGTCAGCTATCGGGATGAGTACCGGCGTGGACTGCTCGGGCACGCCAGTATCCTCACGCTGACCTCGCACGCTGCCCGCACGTCCCCGGTACTCAGGGGCAAGTGGGTGATGGAGGTCATGATGGGCACGCCTCCACCGCCGCCGCCGCCCGGTGTGCCGGATTTCGAGGAGACAGATGCGGTCGAGGACGGTCGGGTGCTTACGACACGTGAGCGCATGGAGATTCACCGAGCCAACCCGACGTGTAACGCCTGCCACCGTTTCATGGACCCCATCGGATTGGCGCTCGACGGCTATGGTGTGACGGGCCGGAGGCGGATTCGCGAGAACGGAAATCCGCTCGACACGCGTGGCGAGCTGTACGACGGGACACCGATCTCGAGCCCCGTCGAATTGCAGCAGGCGTTGCTGCGGCGTCCGATTCCACTGTTGCGGACGTTTACTGCCAATCTCAGGGCGTATGCCTTGGGGCGGAGGGTGGAGTACTTCGATCAGCCGACGATCCGGCAGATCGTGAGGGACGCGGAGAAGGACGGCTACCGGATGTCGAACTTCTTCGTCGGCGTGGTGCAAAGTGACGCTTTTCGCATGCAGAGGCTCGCCGCTGTGGTGGAGGACGCCTCGAACTGACGCGCGCCCTGGCGGCGCCCGGGAGACCGAAAGAAGTGAAATTCATTACGGGAACATATCTGCCTCGCCGCACCTTCTTGCGTGGGATGGGTGCGAGCGTCGCGTTGCCCTTTCTGGACGCGATGGTGCCGGCCGGACGCTTGCGTGGGGCCCGAACGCTCGACGACGCGAACCCCACGCGCCTCGTCGCCATCGAGCTCGTGCATGGAGCAGCCGGGAGCAACGAGTGGGGGGCCACCCAGAATCTGTGGGCTCCCGGGGAGGTCGGCCGAGACTTCGACCTGACGCCGAGTTCCTTGCTCCCACTCGATCCGTGGCGAGAGCATCTGACCATCATCAGCAACACGGACGTCCGGATGGCCGAGGCGTTCCAGCCCCACGAGATCGGGGGAGACCACTTTCGCTCCAGCTCGGTCTTCCTGACGCAGCAGCACCCGAAGCAGACCGAGAGTTCGGATGTCTACGTCGGCACCTCGCTCGACCAGATCCACGCGAAGCGATTCGGTCAGGACACGCCCATTCCGTCCATGCAGCTCTGCATCGAGAACGTCGATCAGGCGGGTGGCTGCGCGTACGGATATTCGTGCGTCTATACCGACTCGATCAGCTGGAACTCACCGACGGAGCCGCTCCCGATGATCCGCGATCCGCGGGTCGCGTTCGACCTCCTCTTCGGTGCGGGAGGAACGGCCGAGGAGCGAGCGCGTCGTCGTCGCACAAGCAGCAGTATCCTCGACTGGATTACCGAGGATATGGCCCGCATGCGCCGCCAGCTCGGGGCGAACGACTTCGAACGGCTCGATCGTTACCTCGACAACGTCCGTGAGATCGAACGCCGCATTCAGGGCGTGGAGGCGCAGAATAGCAGTGGTGAAGAGCGGGAGCTTCCTGGCGCACCCGCAGGCGTCCCGGACTCCTTCACCGAGCACATGCACCTGATGTTCGACCTGCAGGCGCTCGCGTTTGCCTCGGACATGACGCGCGTCTTCTCGTTCAAGACCGGGCGGGATGCCTCATCGAGGGTCTATCCCGAGAGCGGAACCGACACGCCGTTCCATCCGGCGTCGCACCATGGCGGGAGGGAGGGCGCGGTCCTCGACTTCGCGACGATCAACAAGTTCCACGTGGGCATGCTTCCGTACTTCCTGCAGAAGCTGAAGGATATCGACGAGGGTGGGACCGACCTCCTCGAGAAGACGATGATCATTTTCGGGTCGCCCATGGCCGACGGGAACATCCACAACCATCGGAGGGCTCCGTTGATCGTTCTCGGCGGAGCGAATGGCCGGCTCGAGGGAGAGCTTCATCTGAAGGCCCCGGACGGCACGCCGATGGCGAACGCGATGCTCTCCCTTCTGCACAAGCTCGGCCACGACGACTTGGAGAGTTTCGGGGACAGCACGGGAGAACTTTCGCTTTCGACGGCTCCGACGTCGTCGCCAACGGGTTGAGCGGCCGGTGACCGAGGGGGAAGAGGCATGAGCAAGAGGCTTCAGGTAAACGTGACAGGTGCGCTGTTGGCCACGCTCCTGATGTGGGCATCCGCGCCCCCTGAGTCCCCTGTTGCAGACGCCGCGATGCGAGGAGACGTCGCCCAGGTTCGGACTCTGCTGCGGGGTGGGGCCGACGTGAACGCGGCGCAGGGGGACGGCATGACCGCCCTGCACTGGGCGGCTGAGAACGGAAGCGCTGAGTTGGCGGAAATGCTTCTGTACGCCGGCGCCAACGCGGCAGCGGTCACGAGACTGGGGGATTACACGCCGCTGCACCTCGCCGGCAAGACGGGCTCGGCGTCCGTGGTCCAGGTGCTTCTCGATGGGGGTGCCGACCCCCACGCCGCGACCTCTACCGGTGGCGTCACCCCGCTTCATTTCGCCGGAGGCGCAGGGGTCGTCGAGTCGGTCTCCCTGCTGCTAGAGCATGGAGCGGGCGTCGATGCCCGCGAAACCATGTGGCATCAGACGCCACTGATGTTCGCCGCCGCCGCCGGTCGCGTCGGCGTCGTTGAGGCCCTCCTCGACGGAGGCGCCGA
>JADFLD010000207.1 GCA_022564535.1 Gemmatimonadota bacterium | reverse complement strand
TCTGCCGGGCGAATTGCGCCCCCGGCCTCATCCTCGACTGCCGCATCGAGGACGGTAACCCCGCCGACGCCACGCTGGCCGTCGAGATGGTCGAGCGACAGCGCGACATCTTCGACCGCGTTCCTCGACAGGTCGCGTTCGACGGAGGTTTCGCGTCCAAGGACAACCTCGCGCAGATCAAGGAGCTCGGCGTAAAGGACGTCATGTTCTCGAAGAAGCGCGGGCTCAAAGTCGAGGACATGGCCAAGAGCCCGGCCGTCTACCGCTCCTTGCGTCGCTTCCGTGCGGGCATCGAAGCGGGGATCTCCTTCCTCAAGCGCTGCTTCGGACTCGACCGCTGCACGTGGCGTGGGCTCGATTCGTTCAAGTCCTACACCTGGGCCTCGATCGTCTCCGCGAACCTGCTCATCTTAGCGCGCCACGCGCTGCACTGACGCGGGCGACCGCGAAGGCGCACTCCCCGGAGCTCCCGGGACGACGGCACCGCTGCGCCCAATCGCACGCGAAATCGTCCGGAAGTCGCCTTGCGGGCCGCCAATTAGCGTGTCGTCGCCATCGAACCCGATCCTGCGGTTCCCGAGGCGAGCCTCGACGATCTGCTCGAGGCCGTCGAACGCGCCCCCGCAGATGAAGAGGATGCTCCTCGTGTTGATCTGAATGTATTCCTGTTGCGGATGCTTGCGGCCACCCTGCGGTGGAACACTCGCGATCGTGCCCTCGAGGATCTTGAGGAGCGCCTGCTGAACGCCTTCACCGGAGACGTCGCGCGTGATCGATGGGTTCTCAGACTTCCGGGCGATCTTATCGATCTCGTCGATGTACACGATGCCACGCTCGCACTCGGCGACGTTGAAGTCGGCGGCCTGCAACAGACGGACCAGGATGTTCTCGACATCCTCACCTACATAACCGGCTTCGGTAAGTGTCGTGGCGTCGGCGATCGTGAAGGGCACTTGGAGCGTGCGCGCCAAGGTCTGGGCCAACAGCGTCTTGCCCACACCGGTCGACCCGATGAGCAGAATGTTCGCCTTGTCGATCTCTACATCGTCGAGAACGCCCTGGTGCCCCACGCGCTTGTAGTGGTTGTACACAGAGACGGCGAGCGTCTTCTTGGCCGCTTCCTGACCGATGACGTATTCGTCGAGGACGGCCTTGATCTCCTTCGGCGTGGGGCTCGGAACCGTCTGATCCTGAGCCTCGCGCTCTTCCTCCTCCGCCAGGATCTCGTTGCAGAGCGAGATACACTCGTTGCAGATGTACACGTTGGGCCCAGAGATGAACTTCTTGACGCTCTCTTTGGACTTTCCGCAAAAGCTGCAACGGAGGTGTTTGTCGGACATATCTGACTCCTATTCCAACCCTAGTCGTCGGTATCCGAGTCGGCAGTATCCGAGTCGGCAGGCTTCCCTTCCGTCTGCTGAACCGGGCCCTCCAGCACGCGATCGATAAGGCCGTACTCCACCGCTGCCTCGGGGCTCATGAACCGATCGCGGTCCACATCCAGCGCGACTTGTTCCGGCGAGCGCCCTGTATGCTTGGCCACAATACCGTTCAGGGTCTCTCTAATATGCAAGATTTCCTGTGCGGCGATCTCGATGTCGGCCGCCGTACCGGACATTCCCCCTGAAGGCTGATGGATCATGATCCGTGCGTTGGGTAGCGCGTTGCGTTTCCCCTCGGCCCCGGCCGTAAGCAGGATTGCGGCCATCGAGGCGGCCATCCCGACACAGAAGGTGGAGACCGGCGCACGCAGATGCTGGATCGTATCGTAGATCGCCAAACCGGCGTAGACGTTGCCGCCGGCCGAGTTGATGTACATGAAGATGTCTCGCTCGGGATCCTCGGCATCGAGAAAGAGTAACTGCGCCAGGATGATGTTCGCGACGTTGTCATCGATCCCCGTGCCGAGGAATACGATCCGGTCCATCAGGAGCCGGCTGAAGATGTCGTAGCTGCGCTCGCCGCGGCTGGTGCGCTCGATGACGTACGGTGGGTAGATCGTCATAGGCTCTTGTTGAGGTCAGGCGCTTGGTGCGTCGGTGATCTCCGACTGTTCCATGAGGAACTCGAATACGGCTTTCTCGGTCAGCTCACGCTCCATCGTCTCGAGCCGGCCCGTCTTCTGCAGCTCTGCGTATACTTTGGCCGCGTCGGTTTTGTTCGCCTTCGCGATCTCCTCGATACGAGCGTCGAGGTCGTCCTCGCTCGCTTGCAGACCCCTTGTCTCAGCGATCCGCTCGATGATCAGGATTCGCTTCACCGCGAGCTCGGCCTGCGGTCGCAGTTGCTCCCGAAACTCTTGCAGCTTCTCCTCGGGAATTTTCTCCGGCTCACCGAGCATGCCGTCCGTGAAGCGCTCCACCATCGAGGCGGGGACGTCGAAGGGGTTGGCGTCGATCAGCATGTCGAGGAGCCGGCCACGCACCGCGGCGTCGGCGTGCTCGGACGCCTCTTTCTCCATGTCCTCGCGGACCTTGGCCCGGAGTTCGTCGAGCGTCTCGAAATCACCGACTTGTCGAGCCAATTCGTCATTCAACTCGGGAAGGTCCATGACTCGACGCCCCGTCAACTCGATGCGAAGCCGCTCCGACTCCCCTCGCCGGCTCTCATCCGGAAAGTCGTCCGGAAAGGTCACGTCGAAGTCGCCTGATGCTCCGGGCTGGAGCGTCTTGATGGCGTTTTCGATATCCGGGGTCGCGTCACCCTGTCCGATCACGACGTCATAGTCGCGACCGTCGTCAGTCGGCTGGTTATCCTCTGCGAGCCTCGTGATTTTTACCGACACGAGGTCCTTTTCTTCCGGAGTCCCTTCTTCGGAAGGGTTCCAGACACCGTTCTGCTCCTGAACCCGCTCCAATACCGCCGCCAACTGCTCGTCCGTCACGGGCCGGATCTGGCGCTCGATCACGAAGCCGCCCTGTCGCTCGACGTCGAAGACGGGTGCGACGTCGAACGTGATCGCGAAGGTCAGGTCCTTCTCCGGCTGATACTGCACGTCTTCGATCTCACCGTCGCTGATCGGCCGCAGCTCTTTCGACGCGAGCGCCTCTCGGTATGCAGCGCCGATGAGCTTGTCGAGCGCCTCCTTGCGGAGCGTGCCGCCAAAGCGAGACTCGATCATCTTGGCCGGCACCCGGCCTTTTCGGAACCCCTTCATGCGGGCCCGGGAGGCGAGCTGCGTGGCGGCTCTCTTCTCTTCCTCCTGCACGATGGAGGCCGGCACCGTCACGCTCATGCGACGACGCCAGCGCTCTTGCTCCTGAACGGAGATTTGCAGGTGGGATGCATCCAAGGTCATGCTGTCACACAGTAGGAGTCACGTCCAAGACAGGGCTGCTGCAATGCGAAAGGGGGGACTCGAACCCCCACGGCACTAGGCCACGGGATCCTAAATCCCGCGCGTCTACCAATTCCGCCACTCTCGCGCGTGGCCTAAAGATAAACCCGGGGTGAACTCAGATTCAATCGCGTCAGTTTTTGAGGGGCGGACCTACCGGGGCATCCGCACGTTGGCGACTCGTTCATCGCCAGCGGGGCTCTGGACGTACAGCGAAACGATCTCGCCGCTTTCTACCCTATCGAGCGCGGATCGGACATCCGCGGGTGAATTGATCTGCCCCCGGTTGATGCGAACCAGCTTCCATCCTCTGTATCTGCCGAATCCACTGCGCTCCGCCGCGCTCCCTTGCGCCACACCCGAAATAATTACTCCCCCGGACTCCGGATAGCCGCCCCGTTGGGCCTGTTCTGCATCGAGCAATTCGACATTGATCCCGAGCTGGCGCGTAGGTAGTGCGTCGTTCGCCGTGACCACGCTCGGGACGTTGTTGAGGGGCGCTTCTCCGAGTCGAACCACTATATCGACGGGCCGACGGTCGCGATACACGGTCACTCGGACACGATCTCCGGGTCGGCGCTCAGCGACTTCTGCCTGCAGTTCCGAGACATAGCCGACCGGCTGGCCGTCGAGACTCACGATCACGTCTTCGGCCAGAAGCGAGCCGGCTGAGGGCCCAACCGGGTCGACGCTCTGCACGAGTACGCCGGACACAGACGGAAGTCCGTACACCTCCGCGTCTTCGGGTCGCACTTCGTCGATCACGACACCGATGCGCGGCCGCCTTACGTTACCGTATTCGATGAGGTCTTCCATGACCCGGCGTGCGAGGTTGATCGGGATCGCGAAGCCGTACCCCTGGTAGACACCTGTTTCCGAAGCGATCGCGGAATTGATGCCCACGACCTGGCCACGGAGATTCACCATCGGCCCACCCGAGTTGCCCGGGTTGATGACCGCGTCCGTTTGGATGAAGTCCTCGATCGCGTACGGCGAGAGTTCCGAGCCGTAGCGCGGGTCGTTTCTGAGATTTCGCTGCAATAAAGCCAGCCCTCGACCCCGGGCGCTGATGATTCCTGCCGTGACGGTGAAGTCGAGCTGAGTCGACGCGCCGAAGCCGGGATTGCCGATGGCCAAGATCCACTCGCCGACCCTTACCTCATCGGAGTCTCCCAGTGGTATCGTCGGGAGTTCTTCGTCGACGTCGACCTTGATCACCGCGATGTCGGTGAAGGGGTCAGCGCCGATGACTCTCGCCTGAAAATAGCGGCGATCCGGAAAATATACGCGAAGGTCGGTCGCCCCCTCGATGACGTGGTTGTTCGTGAGGATGTAGCCGTCGGGCGACACGATGAAGCCGGTCCCTCCGGCGATCCGCGACTGCGGCGGACGGGGTTCACCGTCACGCCGGGGAGAATCGAAGTAACGCCGAAGCTCTTCCGGTACCTCCCGTGAACTGGTTGCCGGGGCCGGGCGGCGGGTCTCTATGCGAACGACCGCCGGCGTTACCGCATCGGCCAGGTTCGTGAACGCTTCACTAAGATCCAGGGCGGCGCGAACCGCGGCCTCAGAGACCTGGGGGG
>JADFLD010000206.1 GCA_022564535.1 Gemmatimonadota bacterium | reverse complement strand
GCCTGCCGCAGACCTCGCGCATCACCTACGACCCGGAGAGGAACATCTACGCCAAGTGCGACCTCTGCTACTTCCGCGAGGAGGGGCCGGCCTGCATCCAGCGCTGTCCGGTGAACGTTCGCATCAAGCAGGGGCTCCTTGAGAGCGATGTGCTCTGCCTGGACCTGCCGCCCGCCAACCAGGCGAGCTTCGACAAGATCCGCACCATGGAGACGACGCTGATCGACGCGGCCGAATTGGAACTGGCGGAACGCACATGAGCGGAAGCGCCGAAACGAGCACGACGAGCACGACGAGGTCGTTCCCCCGCTGGCTGCCGGCGCTGCTGCTGGGCGCCGCGCTGCTGGGTGGCGTCGCCGTCTTCATCTCCATCCTCGTCGACGAGCGCGCCCGCGACTGGTCGTCAAACGCGCGGCTCGGCGGGAGCACGCTCTACGCGCTCAACGTGGGGTTCGCGCGGCTGATCCCCTTCCTCGCGGGCGCCGGGGTGGCGCTGGCCCTGCTGCAACGGCAGCGGCGTGTGCGGGAGCGCGACGCCGGCGGCGATTCCGTGCGACGTCACGAGCTCACAGAGGTGGTGACCCACTGGCTGAACGCGATCGGGATCGGGATCGGGCTGATCACGGCGGCCTGGCTGCTGACGTGGCTCGGCAACCCGCTCTCACTGGAGGCGACCTACCTCCTGCAGATCAACCACCTCCGTATGGTCGAGGTCGAGCTAAGCGAGGATCAGTCACTGGGGGACGCCGTCAGCGCTGCCATGTCGGCTGGAGGGGGCGCCGGTCTGGCAAGCCGGTCTCCTCGGCGCCGGCGGAAGGGTCACCGGGAGCGTGGGACTCGCGGTGGGCCCGGTCGGTTTCCTCGCCGACGCGAAAACCAAGCACATCGCTCATATGCTCACCACGGACGTACTCGTCACGGAGACGACCTTCGACTCTGAGGGGGAAAGTGAGCTCATGTACCACGAGACTCGCATTGTTAGCGGGGCATCGAAGGTGAATCTCAGCCTTGAGGAAGCTCTTCCGGCGATGGTACAGGGTCTCGGTGCCTCGCTGGCTGGGCTGTTGCCACGTACCGCACCATAGGGTGAAGAGAGGCTGAAGACCAAATGCGAGCGCTGTACCCACCAACAGGTCACCATGTGGATCCGGCACGGGTCAGAGGTAATCCGGGGCAGCACTCTGCTGCTCCCTGTTCGCGGAGACCTCCTCTACCTCGAGACGATTTGCGTCAATTCTCTGCAGAACAGCGTGCCCCAGCTCAAGCTCTTCGCGATTCGCTACCACGACCGCATCACGTCTGCTTCGACGCTCACCGAGGCCATCATGAGACGCGAGTTCCTCGCCGCGCATTAGTATTGCGTCGCCACGATGCGCTCACTGTTTGCCAATCAGGACTGCATCTTGAGCCTACTTTTCCGCTTGAGGCGCCGATGAACGTCCCCCAGAAGATCTACACCGAGATGGAAACGACCCGAGCGAAGACCCCGTCCTGTGCCGAAACTCGATCGAGGAGTCATGCGGCTTGCCGGGAGTAATGGCGGCTTCAGGGAATCGAGTGGGTGGGGTGAGCGTCTTTGCCGGCGACCGACGGACCCAAGGGGGACCGGCCGTGCTGGCGAGCTGCGGTGCGCCTAACTGCCGGCCCCTTACACCGAACTTCCAGTGGGAGTCGGTGTAGATCGCGAAGAGCCCTCTTCGTTTGGACGGTTCGTCCTGCTCGGTCGCTTTCAAGCTATCCCGGTCGAACGAAATCGCGAGCCTCGGATGCACCTTTCTCTTGCTCCCGCAACGACTTGTGAGTTTATGGACGCGAACTAGCGAGTCGTCGTCAACTCCGCGCTGCGAATGCGGCCGCCGCCGAGCACGCGCTCACCGTCGAAGACGACCGCGGATTGGCCGGGGGTCACGGCGACCTGCGGGGCGTCGAGCCGAAGGGAAAGCCGGTCCCCGCTCCAGGCGATCGTCGCTTCGACCGCCGGTGCCCGGTAGCGGAGTTGTGTGCGTACGGCGGCTCCGTGCTCAGGCGGATCTCCAAGCCAGTTGAGGTCCGCAACGACGACATCGTCGCAGAAAAGCTCGTCGTGGGTACCGACGACGACCTGCCGCGACGAGGGGTGGATTGCCAGCACGAACATGGGAGTCGTAAAGCCTCCGCCGAGGCCCTTTCGCTGGCCGACCGTGAAGCCCGCATAGCCATTGTGCTCGCCCACGACCCGTCCGTCGCTTCGCACGATGGAACCGGGTTTCAGGGCCGGGTGGACCGTGCCGAGACGCTTCTTCAACAGGTCGCGGTAGTCTCCGGTGGGGACGAAGCATATTTCCTGTGACTCGGGCTTGTCCGCCGTCACCAACTCGAGCTCGTGGGCGCGGGCGCGGACTTCGACTTTGGTCAGGCTCCCTACTGGGAAGAGCAATTGGGGGAGGACTGCGGGGGGAAGTCCCCACAGAAAGTACGACTGGTCCTTCGAGGGGTCCCGGCCCCGGAGCAGGAACGATCCGCTGTTCGTGTGCTCCACTCGGACGTAATGACCCGTGGCGATCCGATCACACCCGAGCGCTTGCCCGCGTTCTATGAGATCCCGGAATTTCGTGTTGCTGTTGCACCTCACGCACGGGTTCGGGGTGCGTCCCTGCGCATACTCTGAGACGAAGTCGTCGATGACGTCTCGCGTGAAGTTCTCCTCCACATCGAAGACGTAATGGGGGATCCCCAGGGCGTTTGCTACTCGCTTCGCGTCCATGATGCCGTCGAGTCCGCAGCACGTCTGGCCGTGACCAGGCACTTCTGAATAGCAGAACGTCTTCATCGTCACGCCGACGACGTCGTGGCCGGCATCCACGAGGAGCGCGGCGGCTACCGAGGAATCCACCCCCCCTGACATCGCCACGAGTACCCGACTCATGCCGCGCTCATGAGGCGGCCCTAAGGCGTTCCACGACCTGCGTCGTCACCTCGATCGCCCGCTGGATGTCGGCGGGCTCCGAGGTCCGGCCGAACGAGAAGCGCACCGTCGTCAGTGGATCGTCCGCGCCGTAGAGCGCGGCGATCACGTGACTGCTTCTCCCCGTACCGCTCTGACACGCTGACCCTCCGGAGGCCGCAACGCCCTCCAGGTCGAGGCCCATCAGGATCGCCTCCCCGTCGCGCACTCCATCGATTCCAACGCTGGTGATGTGGGGAGCTCGCGTCGCGCCGGAACCGTTGATCCGTATTCCAGGAATAGCGTCGGCGAGGCCGTGCTCCAGAGCGTCCCGGAGTGCTCGGAGTCGAACGCTGGTGGCCTCTTGCTCGTCGACCGCGAGGGCCACTGCCACGGCGAGCCCAACCGCTCCGGCGACGTCTTCCGTCCCGGGTCGGAGAGCGTGTTCCTGTCCGCCGCCGTGGAGGAGTGGGCTGAGCGCCGTTCCTTCACGTACGAAGAGTATGCCCGCGCCCTTCGGGCCGTTGATCTTGTGGCCCGTGGCCGTAAGTAGATCGACGGGAACCTCCCCAACATGGACGGGGACTTTCCCGAGTGCCTGAGAGGCGTCCGTATGCATCGTCGCTCCGGCCGCGCGCGCGAGCGCGGCTGCCTCTGCGACCGGAAGCACGATGCCCGTTTCATTGTTGACCCACATGACCGACACCACGGCGGGAGATCGCTCGACCACCCGGCCGAGCTCGTCGAGGTCCAACTCTCCTTGTGGCGTCACTTCGAGGGTGACCACGTTCGCCACCCCCGTCGTCTCCAGGTGCGCGGCGGACTCGAGAACGGCTGCGTGCTCGATCGAGGTGACCGCCATCGTCGGAGCCCCGCCGGCGGCCTTGAGCGCGGCACACGACCCCATGATCGCGAGATTGTCCGACTCGGTTCCCCCGCGAACGAACCTCACCTCGGTCGGCTTCGCCCCGATGGCGCTCGCCAGCTTGTCGCGAGCGTCCTCGAGCGCTGCCTCCGCAGCACGTCCCCAGCGATGCAAGCTGGAGGGGTTACCGAACACCTCAGATGAAAACGGCTCCATCGCAGCTCGCACCTCGTCCCGGATCGGGGTCGTAGCAGCGTGATCGAGGTATACGGGGTTCATCAATGAAACGTGGTGGTCCGTAGTATTGCCGAGGTGAATACGGCCCGTAACTTAACCCGAAACGGGCCCCGGGCTCTGCACTTCCGAATCGAGCTTGCATGCCACTGCCGTCACCGCCCTTTCCCGAGGGCCAGCCATCGCGATTTCGGGCGACCGTGCACGGAACCGTATTTGCGGGGCGTGATCGGTTTGTGGAAGGGCTGTGTGATGGGGACGAAGTCAGGCTGGTCGCGGATCCGCCGATGAAGGATGAGCCCGGGGTCTGGGTTCACCTCGAGTCGGGGGAACCGATCGGGCATCTCCCCCCGGATATCGCCAGTTGGCTTTGGCCCTGGTTGATCCACGGCGGAGTGGCGAAGGCTCGCCTGCTGAGGGTGCGTGGGGACGACGTGCCCTCGTGGCGACGTCTCGTGCTCGAGGTGTCCTGCGTGTCAGGTTCGGGGCCCTAGTAGGAACCTCCTAGGGCTTGGGACTGTGGCGTCCCGGGCACCCCCCTGGGTGGCGGCGCGCCCTACCTGTTCAGAGGTTCCCTAGCAGCCCGTGGTAGTAATAGAGTGGACCGCGTTCCAGTGCCGCGGCCCCGGCTCCTAGGCGAAGCGACGACGCCATAGCCGTCGCTACGGCTAGGAGCTTCAACGACGGGGGCACCCGCGCCGGAGGCGTGGGTCGGGCCGCGCCACCGGAACCCCAGACTCGTAAGCTCATGTCAGACATGATGGAGGGCGCAGGGGGGTCGCGGCCCTGGAGGTCGTCTCTTCTCCTCGCCGTAGCTACGGCTACGACTCGTCGTCGTTCCTACTCCAGGTCTCGCGAGACCCCTGCGCGCGGTCCACTCTATTACTACCACGGGCTGC
>JADFLD010000205.1 GCA_022564535.1 Gemmatimonadota bacterium | reverse complement strand
ACCTCTCGGGTCTCGACAAGAGCTACGAGGCCGTTGCCCGACTGGGTATCTCGACGGATACGCTCGATCGGGAGGGCAAGGTCGTGTGCGAACGCTCCGCCTGGACCGATCTCGAGCCCGACCGCGTCACGGAAGTGCTCATGGGGTTCACGGGCGCCCTCGAGCAGGTGCCGCCGCAGTTCTCCGCCAAGAAGGTCGATGGTGAAGCGATGCACCGCCGAGCCCGCCGGGGCGAGCGGGTGGAACTGCCCCCGTGCAGCATTACCGTGCACGAGATCAGGGTACTCGCGGTGGATCTCCCGGCTGTCCGGTTCACGGTGCGCTGCTCGACCGGGACGTACATTCGCGCGATCGCTCGAGACCTCGGCGAGGCTCTCGGAGTGGGTGCCCACCTGACCGCGCTTCGCCGTACAGCGATTGGCTCGTTCCACGTGGACGATGCGATCTCTGTGGACGCCCTGTCCGATTCGGAGGCTGTCGACAGGGCCTCCATCGCTCCGTTGGACGCCGTGCGGCACCTGCCGTCTCTCGAGATCGACGACGAGGTCGCCCGGCGCCTGGTGCTCGGTCAGAAGATCAGAATCTCCGATGAAGGCCTCGCGGGCCCCGTCGCGGTTTCTCATGGGGGCTCGTTGCTTGCGATCGGCGAGCTCGACGCCGGCGTGCTCAAGCCACGAAAGGTGTTCGCCACGTGACTGCGACGGTTCAGTGGGCGTACCCACCTGGGATCCCGACGGATCGGGGCACGGTTGCGACGGTCGGGACATTCGACGGGGTGCATCTGGGCCACTGGAGCGTACTTCAGGAAATCCGGGCTCGTGCGGAAGAGGCCGGCCGGCGCAGCATCCTGGTCACGTTCGATCCGCACCCCCTGCGTATCCTCCGGCCGGAGCACGCGCCGCTCATGCTGACCACGCCCCTCGAGAAGAAGGAGATTCTCGCTGAGAGTGGACTCGACTATGCCGTCTTCCTCTCCTTCACCGCAGCGCTGTCCCGCTACTCGGCGCGGCGCTTCGTGGAGGAGATCCTCGTCGCTCGGCTCGGTGTGGAGGAGCTCGTGATCGGCTACGACCACGGCTTTGGTCGTGACCGTGAGGGCGGCCCGGAGACCCTTGCGCGCATTGGCGCCGAACTCGGCTTCAGCGTGGACGTGGTCGCTCCTGTCGCCGCGGACGGAGAGGCCGTTTCGTCGTCGCGAATTCGTGCACTCCTGCTCGAAGGCGACATGCGATCCGCCGCGGCCTGTCTCGGCCGTCCCTACTCCATCCGTGGCGTGGTCGTCCGCGGTGACGGGAGGGGGAAAGGCCTCGGCTTTGCGACGGCGAACCTCAGCATCCCGGAGCGTGACAAGCTGATCCCGCCGCAGGGTATCTATGCAGTCCGAGGGGTGCTTCGGCGTGGCACGTACACCGGGGCCTTGCACCTGGGACCGCGGCCGACGTTCCAGGGGTCGCCGCCGACGATCGAGCTGCACCTGCTCGACTTCGACGCCGACATCTACGGCGAGGAGGTCCGGGTCGACTTCATCGAGTATCTACGAGCGATCGAGCCGTTCACCACAGTGGCGGCCCTCATCGAACAAATCCGGGCGGATGTCGACGACGCCCGCGAGGCCGTCGAGGGGGGCCGTAGACTGTGAGTGGTCGTTTATCTAGCTTTTCAGGCTGAAATCGAAAGCGCGTCCGCTTCCGTGGTCGCTTTGCTCTCGCTTCCCTTGCAGCACAGACTCTCGAGGAGGCACGACGCCGATGGCGATCGTCAAGGAAGACATCATCAAGGAGTTCCAGCTCCACGAAACCGATCGTGGCAGCGCCCCGGTGCAGGTCGCGATTCTCACTGCGCGCATCAACGATCTCCGAACCCATTTCGACGCGCACAAGAAGGATCACCACTCCCGGCAGGGCTTGCTCAAGATGGTTGGGCGTCGTCGGCGCTTGCTCGAGTACGTGAGGCGGCAGGACGCCGAGAAGTATCGCGCGCTCATCAAGGCTCTGGGTCTGCGTCACTAGAAGGTGTCAGCCCGAACGGGAAGGACGAAAACACTCCGCGGCCATGCGGCCGCATTGCAGGACCCGACCCGGACGCTTTCGCGACCGGAGTCGGCTTTCCGCCAAAGGCGTGTGCGCCTCGGGTGGGAGACGGCCTACGATTTGGCTGCAGCAAACGGGCTCACGCGTGTGCGTGCCCCCGGGCGGCGGTCGCTCTCTCCTCCGGATATCACACCACTTCGGCATTCAATCCGAGGACGGGGTAGCCCCGTCCGAAAACGAAGTGAGTAGAAACAAATGATACAGAGAATGGAGCGCCAGTTCGCTGGACGCACGCTCTCGCTCGAGATCGGCCGCATGGCCAAGCTCGCGCAAGGCTCGTGTTTGGTTCAGTACGGCGACACGGTAGTTCTTTGCGCCGTGACGGTGCAGGACAAACCCACCCACTTGCCGTTCTTCCCCCTCACGATCGAGTACCGCGAGAAGTCGTACGCGGCCGGGAAGATTCCGGGCGGCTTCTTCAAGCGTGAGGGTCGGCCCGGCGAGAAGGAAATTCTCTCGGCCCGCCAGATCGACCGGCCTATTCGGCCACTCTTCCCCGAAGGGTTCATGTACGAGACTCAGGTCGCGTGCTTCATCCTGTCGGCGGACCAGGAGAACGATGCGGACGTGCTGGCGCTGCTCGGCACCTCCGTGGCGCTCAACATGTCAAAGGTGCCGTTCAATACTCCGGTCGCATCGGTGCGAGTCGGACGAATACAGGGCACCTGGGTCATCAACCCCACCTTCCAGCAGCTCGAGTACTCCGACGTCGATATCGTGGTTGCCGGTTCGGCCGACGCGATCACGATGGTCGAGGGCGGCGCGCTCGAGGTGTCTGAAGAGGACATTCTTGAAGGCTTGCAAGTCGCGCAAACCGCCATCAACGAGTTGTGCGCCATGCAGGTCGAGTTCCTCGAAGGGCACCTCGTACCGGATATGGAGTGGACCTCGGTCGGGCCCGATGCCGACCTCACGGCCAAGGTCGAGGCCATGGCCGCGCCGAAAGTCGAGGAAGCCTTGAACCTCGGCGAAAAGCAAGAGCGGAATCAGGCGATGGCTGCGGTGACGGAGGACGTCATCGCGACGCTGACCGCAGAGGACGAGCAGTACGCCGAGCACGCCAAGGACATCGGAGCGATTCTCCGTACCATCGAGAAGAAGACGATGCGTCGTCAGATTCTCGAGAAGGGGGAGCGGGCAGACGGGCGTGGGCTCGAAGATGTACGTCCTATTTCCTCCGAGGTGGGTGTTCTGCCGCGTACGCACGGCTCGGCGCTCTTCACGAGAGGTCAGACGCAGGCCCTGGTGGTTGTCACGCTGGGCACGTCGCGTGACGAGCAGCGCATCGACTCGATCGACTCTCGCGAGGAAATCACGAAGTCGTTCATGCTCCATTACAACTTCCCGCCCTTCTGCGTGGGCGAGGCCCGCCCCTTCCGGGGGACGTCGCGTCGCGAAGTAGGCCACGGGAATCTGGCCGAGCGTGCGATCCAGCCGCTCTTGCCGGCGTACGACGACTTTCCCTACACCATACGGATCGTGTCGGACATCCTCGAGTCGAACGGGTCGTCGTCGATGGCGACCGTCTGTGGAGCGTCCCTGTCGCTCATGGACGCGGGGGTCCCGATCAAGGCCCCGTGCGCAGGTGTGGCGATGGGTCTGATAATGGAGGGAGACGAGGTCGCGATCCTGACCGACATCCTCGGGTTGGAGGACGCACTCGGCGACATGGACTTCAAGGTCGCGGGCACCCGTGAGGGTGTGACGTCGATTCAGATGGACATCAAGGTCCAGGGGCTTACGGTCGACATCTTGACCGAGGCGTTGAAGCGGGCAAACAAAGCCCGCATGCACATTCTCGACCAGATGGACCAGGCGCTGGATTCACCGAGGGACGATCTGTCCGAGTACGCACCACGTATCGTTTCCATCCAGATCAACCCCGAGAAGATCGGCGAGATCATCGGGCCGAAGGGCAAGACGATTCGGGCCATTCAGGAAGAGTCCGGCGCGAAAATCGACATCGACGACTCGGGTATCGTGAAGATCGCCGCGGTTTCGGCCGAGGCCGGAGCCCGCGCCCGCGAAATGATCGAAGCGATCGTGAAGGATCCTGAGGTGGGGCGGATCTACGAGGGCCCGGTCAAGAACACGACCACCTTCGGCGCCTTCATCGAAATCATGCCTGGCACCGAAGGGCTCTGCCACATCTCCGAGTTGCAGGACGCACGCACGGAGAAGACCGAGGACGTCGTGAGGAAGGGCGATATCATCCGCGTCAAACTCCTCTCGATCGACGAAAAGGGTCGTCTCCGGCTGTCTCGGAAAGCGGCGATGGCCGAGGATGCGGCAGCATCGGAAGACGGAGCCGAGAGCTCCGACTCCGAGTCTGAGGGCGGTTCCGAAGGCTAGCCCGCAGCCATGAACGAAGCCAGATCGTGGAGGGGGCGCGGGCGTGGGCCCGTGCCCCCTTCGATTTCCACGCCGAAAGCAGCCACGCGGGCCGAGTCTGTCCCGGATGCGATGCGGGAGTCGACGCTCGACAACGGCATTCGCGTGCTCAGCGAGAAGATTCCGGGCGTACGGTCGGCCGCGGTCGGAGTTTGGATCCGTCAGGGCGCGGCGCACGAGACGCTCGAGCTTACTGGAATCAGCCACCTGGTCGAGCACCTGGTGTTCAAGGGGACCGCCAAACGTAGCGCCCCTGAGATCGCCGAGGCGCTCGAGGCCTACGTCCGCCGCCGCAAAGAGGAGATCGCCCGTCAGGCGGCTTGATTCCCGCGCGCCAACAGGGCAAGGAGGCCTTCTTTGTAGGTTCCGCTATCGCGGAACCGGCGCCGGCCCGGCCCGGGCCCTGAAAAACAGCGGGAGGCGAGCATGATCGCGGTGATTTTCG
>JADFLD010000204.1 GCA_022564535.1 Gemmatimonadota bacterium | reverse complement strand
GGTCGACGAAACCTTCCAGAACCGCGAGGCCATCCGTAACACCCCCCGGGCTTCCGGGAAGATTCACGATAAGGGTACCGCCACGGGTGCCCGCTACCCCGCGGGAAAGCACCGAAAAGGGAGTGGCCTCGAGGCCACGGCGACGGATCTCTTCGGCGATGCCAGGAGCGTCTCGATCGATCACCGCCCGAGTGGCCTCGGGCGTAACATCGCGGGGTGCAAGCCCGGTGCCTCCCGTCGTGACGATCAGGTCGACGCCCTCGTCTGCCCACTCGGCCAACGCGGGCGAGATCGCCGAGGTCTCGTCGGGTACGATCGCACGGTGGGTCACTTCGAAACCGCGGGCGACGCACCACTCCACGATTCTCTCACCGCTCACGTCTTCGCGTACTCCACGGGCGGACCGGTCACTCACCGTGAGGACGCCGACAGTTACCATGGCGTTCACCCTACCGCCTGATCGATCCCTGGGTGTAGAACGGCGGCCGCTGGACGACGGCGTCGACCAGACGTCCGCGTGCGTCGACCTGAAGCTTCGTATCGGGCTTCGATAGTTCGGCCGGGACGTACGCCAGAGCGATGCCGTATCCCAAAGAAGGACCCACGGTGCCGCTGGTGACGGTTCCCACGACCTCCCCATTGGCGACCACGTCGTAGCCCGGGCGGGGGAAGCCCTTGCCCGTGAGACGCACGCCTACGAGTCTGCGAGTCACACCCTCCTCCTTCTGGGATAGGAGTGCCGCTCGCCCGATGAAGTCGCTGTCGTCGAACTTCGTGACCCACCCCAAGCCCGACTCCAGCGTCGTATGCTCCTCGTCCAAATCATTGCCGTACAGCGCATACCCGACCTCCAAGCGCAGAGAGTCGCGGGCGCCGAGTCCGACCGGGATCAGGCCGGCGGCCTCCCCGCGATCGAGCAATGAGCGCCACACCTCCACGGCGCGCTCGGCGGGAACGTACAGTTCGAAGCCGTCCTCTCCCGTGTATCCGGTACCGCTGATCACGGCCGGGACTCCCGCCACCTCACCCTCGGCGAAGCGGTAGTACTTCACGTCGTCCACGTCGAGGCTCACCAGCGGACGTATCACGTCTCGCGCCTTGGGCCCCTGCAGTGCGATAAGGGCCGTGGCGTCCGACACGTCCTCGATCTCCACATCGAACGAGGCGGCATGCCGTTCGAGCCACGCCCAATCCTTGGCGACATTCGACGCATTCACCACGAGCATGTACCGATCCTCGAATCGGTAGATGATCAGGTCGTCGATCACACAACCCGACTCCAGACACATGGCAGAGTACTGAGCCTGCCCGATCTCGATGCGGGATGCGTCGTTCACCGAGATCCGCTGCACGAGGTCAAGCGCCTGAGGGCCACGCACGACCAACTCACCCATGTGCGACACATCGAAGAGGCCACACGCTTCTCTCACCGCCCTGTGCTCCGCGGTGATGCCGGTCGGATACTGGACCGGCATGGAGAAGCCTGCGAACGGCACCATCTTGGCGCCGAGCGCAACGTGCTCGTCATGTAGAGGCGTGTGCTTCAACCCGTCGGTCATCCTGCTCACTCCATAGGTGTGGGCAAAATCAGAGAATGTAGCGACTCAGATCCTCGTCATCGGCGACCTTCTTGAGACGCTCGCGTACGAATTCCTCGTCCACGAGCACGCTCTTTTCCGTCCCTTCCGGAAGGTCGAACATCACGTCCTCCAGAAGCGTGGTCATCACGGTTCTGAGTCGGCGCGCGCCGATGTTCTCCATGCGCTCGTTCAGCTCCATGGCGATGCGGGCGATCTCGTTGACTCCCTCGTCGGTGAACTCGATGCGCGCCCCTTCCGTCTCGATCAAAGCACGGTATTGCTCGAGGAGCGCATTCTTGGGCTCCTTGAGAATTCGGACGAACTCCTCCTCTCCGAGCGTGTGCAGCTCGACCCGGACCGGGAAACGTCCCTGAAGCTCCGGGATGAGGTCCGACGGTTTGGAAACGTGGAAGGCACCCGCTGCGATGAAGAGGATGTGGTCGGTTCGTACCAGTCCGTATTTCGTAGCCACGGTGCTCCCCTCCACGATGGGCAGGAGATCTCGTTGCACCCCCTCGCGGCTGATGTCGGGGCCGTGACCCCCGCCTCCCGGACTCGCGACCTTGTCGAGCTCGTCCAGGAAAACGATGCCCATTTCCTCGGCTCGGTAGAGCGCCTCGTTCACCACGGCATCCATATCGACGAGCTTGTCGAGCTCATCCTGAAGAAGAATTCGACGCGCCTCCCCGACCGATACGGTGCGCCGTTTCTTCTTCTTGGGGAGCATGTCCTGGAGCATTTCCGTGAAGTTGAAGTCCATCCCTTCGCCGCCACCCATCGGGATCATCATCCCGTCGAGTGACGCGGACTGTGTCACCTCGATCTCGATCTCACGGTCCTCCAGCTTGCCGTCTTTCAGAAGCTTGCCGAGCTTGTCGCGCGTCCGCGTCCGCCTCTCCTGGAGGCCGTCGGCCTCCTGCGCCTCGACGCCCTCGGGCCCTGCCACGAAGACATTCGTGCCCCCGGAGGGTGTCTGAGTCGGCTCCGGGTTGGTTACCGGTATCAGCAGATCGAGTAGGCGTTCGTAGACACGGCTCTCCGCGAGGTCCTGGACATCGTCCTCTCGGTCGGCGCGCACGAGGTTGACCGAGATGTCGACGAGATCACGAATCATCGACTCTACGTCGCGACCGACGTAGCCGACTTCGGTGAACTTCGACGCCTCGACCTTCACAAACGGCGCCCCCGCGAGACGGGCGAGCCTACGCGCGATCTCGGTCTTACCGACACCCGTGGGACCGATGAGGATCAGATTGTTCGGGGTGATCTCTTCACGCATCTCCTCGTCCACGCGCTGACGCCGCCAACGGTTCCTCAGGACGATCGCGACCGATTTCTTCGCTTCGTCTTGCCCGATGATGTACTTGTCGAGTTCCGCGACGATCTGGCGAGGAGTGAGTTCGTCGAGCCATGTGCTCTCCTCGGCACCCTCCTCATTCTCGGCCGGGCCCGTCTGGTCGGCCACGTCGAGCGCCTTGATCGTCATCCCTCACCTCCTTCGTCCACACCCAGCTCGAGGACAACGATGTCCTTGTTGGTGTAGATGCAAATGTCTCCAGCAATCTCCAGCGAACGCCGTACAATCATCACCGCGTCAAAATCGCGATGGTCCTTGAGTGCGCGCGCCGCGGCAAGCGCGTACGAGCCACCGGAGCCGATCGCGAGGACACCGTCGTCAGGCTCGATGACATCACCCGTGCCGCTCACGAGGAACAGGTGCTCGGAGTCAGCGACCGCAAGCAATGCGTCGAGGCGCCGAAGGTAGCGATCCATTCGCCAATCCTTCGCCAATTCGACCACAGCCTTGGTCATGTTGGCGGGATATCGCTCCAGCTTTTCCTCGAGCTTCTCGAACAGTGTGAACGCGTCGGCAACGGCGCCGGCAAAGCCGGCGATGATCTTGCCGTCCTTGAGGACGCGGACCTTACGGGCGCTCCCCTTCACGATGGTGTCGCCCATGGTGACCTGACCATCACCGCCCATCGCGACGCGGCCGTCTTTGCGGACGGCGAGAACGGTGGTGGCGCGAACTTCGGGGAGGCTCATGGGCTGGGAGGTGGTGGTTTCTGCGTGGTTTTGGACGGAGCCCTCAGAGTGCAAACGAGAGGCCACGAATCTAATCAGAACGCTGCCGATATGGCAGATGGCGCCGCGAAGTTCCGCGCGTACGGCGAATCGGCCGCAGTCCGCTAGCGGGAGCGGGGATGTGCGTCTCGGTAGACCCGCAGGAGGCGCTCCTTGCTCGTATGCGTGTAGATCTGGGTCGTCGAGAGAGATACGTGACCCAGAAGCTCCTTGACCGCCAGGAGGTCGGCTCCCGCTTCCATGAGGTGCGTCGCGAAGGTGTGGCGCAGAGCATGCGTAGACAGCCCGCGCGCGCCGGCCGCCGCTCCGAGACATCCCCTGACAGCAGACTGGATGGATCGACGCGAAAGCCTGCCGCCCCTGGCGTTCACGAGCAGCGCGTCCTCACCTGTCCCTGCCGCTTCGTCCCGGCGATGTGTGTAGCGACGGATCGCCCGAAGCGCCGCACGGGTCACCGGCACGATGCGCTCCTTCGAGCCCTTCCCGAGTACTCGCACCTGGCGGGTTTCGTGGTCGACCGTCTCCCGGTCCAGGCCGTGCAGCTCGGAGAGCCGAAGGCCACTTCCATACAGGAGCTCGAGGATCACCAACGTGCGGGTGCCCACGAGCGTGTTCTCGTCGGCGCCCTTCTCCGCGACCTCGAAGACGATGCGGACATCCGTCGGCGTGAGATGCCCGGGCAATCGTTTGTCGAGCTTGGGAGCTCGCACGGTCCGCGCGGGGTTCACGGGAATGCGTTCTTCGAGGTGCAAAAACCCGAGAAACGTGCGCGTGGCAGCCAGCTTGCGAGCCGTGCTGCGTTTCGAAAGTCCGCGACGCCCACACCAGCCCAGGAAGGCCCGAAGAGCCAGCCGATCGATATCTGGATCGCTCCACGTCCAGTTTTTCCGGCTGAGGTACGCGGACAGGAAATCTTCCAGCTGCCCCAGATCTCGCCTGTAGGCCTTGAGGGTGTTCGGGGAGAGTTGGCGCTCGTCGGAAAGGTGGCGAAGGAAGTCCGTGACCTCGGGTCGACCGCGATCCAACGGCTCAGCCCGCGGTGGCCGCCGGCGACGCGTCCGGTGCCGCCTGCAGGCCATGCGCGTCCATCCACTCGACGAAGTCAGCCTGGGCTCTCTGGGCTAGGATGACCCTCTTCTCCTTCTTGTCCTTCACTCGTTTCGGCAATGGGTCGACGAGCCCCCAGTTCGAGTTCATCGGCTGGAATCGCTTGGGCACCGCATCGCGCAGGTACCGGTAGAGAGCTCCCAACATCGTCGTCGGTGGAGGCAGGACGGGCTCGAGGCCGTTGAGAAGACGGTCCATATTAAC
>JADFLD010000203.1 GCA_022564535.1 Gemmatimonadota bacterium | reverse complement strand
TCCTCGCCGAGCCCTATGGAGTCGTGCGAAAAGACGTAGATGACCGGCTGGCCCATGAGCGCGGCCAGACGAATGGCCGGCCGCATGTAGTCGGAAAAGATCAAGAACGTTCCTGCATACGGCCTCACTCCGCCGTGCAGTGTCATTCCGTTCATGATCGAGCCCATCGCGTGCTCACGAATGCCGTAGTGCACGATCCTGCCACCGGGCGTCTCGTAGAGCAGACTATCCGCTCCGTCTATGTCGGTCTTGTTGGAGCCGGCGAGATCCGCCGAGCCACCGATCAGGTTGGGAATCCGCGCCGCCAGTCCCTGAATGACCCTGCCGGACCAGTTCCGGGTGGCGTCGGCCGAGTCGGCCTCGGCGAGATCCGGTATATCCGCCGCCCAGTCGTCGGGAAGCCCACCCTCCATCATCCTCAGGTACTCGGCAGCGAGGTCCTCATGCTCTATCTGATAGGTCGCGAAGCGGGCCTCCCATGCCTCTTGAACTCGCTCCCCCTTGGCGACGCACTCAGCCCAGTGGGTGCGGGCCCCCTCATCGACATGGAACGGCTCCAGAGACGGATAGCCGAGGTTCTTCTTCGTCGCTTCGACCTCGTCGGCGCCCAAAGGAGCGCCGTGCGCCGACGCGCTGCCCGCCTTGCCGGGACTCCCGTAGCCGATCGTCGTGCGCAAGATGATCAGCGTCGGACGCTCGGTCTCCTGCCTGGCCTCCGTGATGGCGAGATCGATCGCCTCCAGGTCGTTGCCGTCGTGCACGTGCACGACGTGCCACCCGTATCCCGCAAAACGCCCCGCCTGATCGGTCGACGTCGACAGGTCCGTGCTACCCTCAATCGTGATCCGGTTGTCGTCGAAGATCCAGATGAGCTTGCCGAGCTTCTGATGCCCCGCGATGGCAGCGGCTTCGTGCGATAGGCCCTCCATGAGGTCGCCGTCGGAGCAGAACGCGTACGTGAGATGATCGACGACCTCGTGCCTTGGCCTGTTGAAGCGGTGCGCGAGCCAACGTTCGGCGAGCGCGAAGCCCACGGAGTTGGCGATCCCCTGGCCCAGCGGGCCCGTCGTGGTCTCGACTCCAGGCACGTGTCCGTACTCCGGGTGCCCCGCGGTCGGCGAACCCCACTGTCGGAAGTTCTCGATGTCCTGCGCAGAGATTTCGTAGCCGCTCAGATGCAGGAGCGAGTAGAGGAGCATGGAAGCGTGGCCGATCGACAACACGAACCGATCGCGGTCGAGCCACCGCGGATCGCGGGGATTGTGTTGCAGATGCCTATGGAAGAGCACGTAGCCCACCGGCGCGAGCGCCATCGGTGTGCCGGGGTGTCCGGAGTTGGCCTTCTGTACCGCGTCCATCGACAAGACCCGAATGGCGTCGATCGACAGCTGCTCGGTGGTGCTCATCTATCGTTCCTCATCGGCTCACCCTACCACGAAGTTCACCAGTCGCCCGCTCACGTAAATCACACGCCGCTCTTCAAGACCACCCACGTGACGGATGACGTTTTGCTCCCGGCGCGCCGCAGCGACGACGTCCTCTTCAGTCGCGTCCTTCGTCACCGTGATCGAAGCACGCAGCTTGCCGTTCACCTGCACCGCGATATCTACCGAGCGCTCGACGGCCTTGGCCTCGTCGTAGTCGGGCCAGTTGCCGCCGTCGAAGATGCTGCCCTCATGACCGGTGCGCTCCCACAGCTCCTCGGCCATATGCGGGGCGAAAGGAGCGACCATCACCACGAGCGGCTCGACCTCGGCACGGACAGCGTCTCGCCCACCGGCGCGGATGACGTTGAGGCACTCCATCAGCGCCGCGATCGCGGTGTTGTACTGCAGCGACGGAATCTGCTCGGTCACCTGACGGATGGTCTGGTGGACCTTGCGCTCGACGTCCGGATCCGGATCGCCGTCCCTGGACGAGACGACCGTGTCCCACAGACGGTGAAGGAAGCCCAACGGCCCCTGGATGCCCTGAGGACGGTAGTCGCCCCCCTCCTCGAACGGACCCAGGAACATGAGATACGTGCGGAACGTGTCTGCGCCATACTCGTCGATGATCGGATCGGGGACGATCACGTTGCCCTTGCTCTTCGACATCTTCGAGCCGTCGGCGATGATGAGGCCGTGCGCGCGAAAGACCTCGTACGGCTCGTCGAAGTCTATGTGGCCCAGGTCCTTCAGGACCATCGTAATGAAGCGCGAGTACATCAGGTGCAGGACCGCGTGCTCGTTGCCGCCGATGTACGTGTGTACTGGTAGCCACTTCTTGGTGAGCGCAGGATCGAAGGGCCGATCGTCGAAGTCCGCCGACGGATACCTCAGGAAGTACCAGCCCGAGTCCAGGAACGTGTCCGAGACGTCGGTCTCTCGGCGCGCGGGCTCACCACACTCCGGACAGGTGGTTTTATACCACTCCTCGACACGTGCGA
Source organism: Gemmatimonadota bacterium (assembly GCA_022564535.1). Next base: position 2,548 of record JADFLD010000203.1, on the reverse strand, counting down.
GCGGGCTGATGCCCGAGTCGTCCGGCTTGAAGTCCTCGATGCGCGGTAGAATGACCGGCAATTCGTCGTCGGGGACCGCGACGGGGCCGCATGCGTCGCAGTAGACGATCGGGATGGGTGGACCCCAGTACCGTTGCCGTGAGATACACCAGTCGTGCAGACGGTAGTTGACCCGCGCCTCACCCCAGCCGTTCTCGGCGGCCCACGCGGTGATGACGTCGACGGATTCCTTCACGTCAGTCCCATCGAACGATCCGGAGTTCACGAGCGACCCTGACCCGAGGTACGCCTCCTCGAGCGGCGTATCGGCGCTGTCGCCCGGCGCCGCGACCACGCGCACGATCGGCAGCTCGAACTGCTGCGCGAATTCGAAGTCCCGCGTGTCGTGCCCCGGCACGGCCATGATCGCCCCGGTCCCGTACTCCATGAGCACGTAATCCGCGACCCAAATCGGAATCGGCTCCCCTGTCGCCGGATTCCGGCAATAGCCGCCCGTGGGCACGCCCGTCTTGGTCTTGTCTGCTTTTTGGCGCGCGACCAGGTCCTTCTTGGCTGCGACGGCGACGTACGCGTAGACCGGCGCCTTCAGTCCGTCGTCCGTGACCTCGTTGACGAGCGGGTGCTCGGGTGACAGCACCATGTACGTCGCGCCGAACACGGTGTCGGGTCGCGTCGTGTAGACCTCGATTTTCGTGCCGGTCTCGTTGCCGTCCTGGTCGACGACCGGAAAGTGAAGTTGAGCCCCGGTACTCCGCCCGATCCAGTTCGACTGGGTCTTTCGCGTGCTACTCGACCAGTCTACGTGCTCCAGGTTGTCGAGAAGGCGCTCGGTGTAGTCGGTGATCTTGAAGAACCACTGAGCGATCCGACGTTGCTCGACCGGGGTGCCACATCGCTCACAATGCCCCCCCTGAACCTGCTCGTTAGCCAGCACGGTCATGCACGACGGACACCAGTTGACCGGCGCCTCCTTCCGCTCAGCCAGGCCCGCCTTGAAGAACTGCAGGAAGATCCACTGCGTCCATCTGTAGTATGCCGGGTCCGTAGTATCGACCGAGTGATCCCAGTCGAACATCCCCCCGATTCGCTTCAACTGACGCGTGAAGTTCTTCACGTTCGACGGAATCAGATCCATCGGGTGCGTTCCGATTTTCAACGCGAAGTTCTCAGAGTGGATACCGAACGCGTCGAATCCCATGGGCTGGAACACTGTCTTGCCACGAAGCCGCTGGTAGCGGCCGTGCACGTCGGCACCCGTAAACGCATAGATGTTGCCCACATGAAGTCCCTCAGCCGAGGGATATGGGAACATCATGAGGTTGTAGAACGGGTCTTCCGCGTTCTGCAACTCCTCACGAGTGAACGTGTTAGTGCCGCGTTCGTCCCAGAGGCGCTGCCACTTCTCCTCTACGGATGACGGGTCATACCCGTCTTTCTCTTCGTTGGACATGGGTCGGCGGGGACGGCGGGTTCTGCGGGAGACGGGTCCAACGAGGAACGGAAAAGCTACATGGGAGGCCTAGGCCACCCAAGGGGACCTCTAGAGGCGAGAGAGCATGATCGTGAGTGTCGCCGACGTGATTCCATCCCCGAAGTCGAACATCCCGGCCGTATTAAGGTCATTCGACTCGATACGCGCACAACAATGTACTCCTCATCGTCCAGGATGACGACGCCCTCGTCTGCAAGGAATCGCCCCCAAAGCTCCTCACGTTTCCCAGGCCATCGTCGAACGTGACCGCGGTTCCACCGTTGTTTTGGATGCTCATCTGCCAACTGGCACCGTCGCGGACGAGAACGTCGACCGTCGTCCCAGGATTCGCGTTGTCCGTGTACACGATGGCGTCCGCGATCCACACCCCCGTCAAAGCCGAAAAGTCGAGAGCGGTCGAAGAGTTGCACGCCGCGAGCGTCGTCAGAAGCGCGACGGCAATGATACCTCTGCTTATGTTCAACGGTCTATCTCCACGCATTGTGATCGTCGCTCGGCGGACCCGCCGAGGCTTGTGTCGCCCCTGTCCTCGTGGTTCATGTCGAAGCCCACCAAGAAGAAAATCTCCGGTGCAAGCCTGCGCCACGCCTTCGAAGAGATCATCTGGCCGCGCAGAAAGCTGATCGGTCTCGGCCTGGTCCTGATCCTGCTCAATCGGCTATCCGGACTCATCCTGCCGGCCTCCATAAAGTACCTGATCGACGACGCCATCACGCCGCGCGATGTCATGCTTCTGTACAAGATCCTCGGCCTGATGGGGCTCGCGGTGACAATACAGGCCGTAACGTCGTACGCGCTCACCATGCTCCTGAGCGTCGAAGCACAGCACCTGATAGCCAATCTACGTGCGCAGGTGCAAAAACATGTCCTCCAGCTCCCTGTGCGTATCTTCGACAATACGAAATCCGGGGAATTGGTGTCGCGGATCATGGACGACGTCGAGGGCGTCCGCAACCTAGTCGGAACAGGACTCGTCCAACTCGTCGGAGGCACCGTGACGGCGATCGTGGCCCTCGTCTTCCTCATCCGCATCAATCCGATGATGACCGCGCTGGC
>JADFLD010000202.1 GCA_022564535.1 Gemmatimonadota bacterium | reverse complement strand
GCCCCCAACCGCCGACAAACCCGCTGCAGGGTTCCGCTCACGCGTCGCCGGGGTCCGGGCCGGCCGGACGCCGGTCCAATGGCGCGCGAGCGGCCAATTCGTTGAGCTCGGCTCCGATCTCTCGAGCCATCTCGGCCAACTCAGCTCGTGTCGCATCCCGAGCGACGAACCGAGGGGCGGCATACTCGATCGTGATCGTCGAGAACGGCCGCGGAACCATGAACCCGTCCCAACTGTTGAACCTCCATCCGGACGAAGCGCCCACCGACATGGGAATCACGGGCAACCCGGTCATCTGGGCCACCACGAGTGCGCCCGGCTTGAACTCACCCGGTGGCCCCCTGGGCCCATCGGGCGTCAACGCCACGTCCCTGCCCTCCCGGGCGGCACGGACGAGTCCCCTCAGTCCTTTGGTGCCTCCCCGCGTACTCGAACCGCGCACGGTACCGAACCCGTTGCGCTCCGCTACGCGGGCCAGGTACTCGCCGTCGTCGTGCTCGCTGATGAGCACGACGATCCGCTCGTGCCGGTGATAATGCACCAACGGAAGCAGCTGCCCGTGCCAAAAGACGAAGACCACTGGCTGGCCCAACCGCCGGAACTCCTCGTAGTGCTCGCTCCCGACGCGCCGGACTCGCGTAGTGGCGAAGAGCGCTCCCACCAATCCGGTCCCGAGCACGCCCGCGCTCTCGAAGCGGATGTCGCTCACACTCCGACTCCCTTTCGGCCTTCCAGAAGCTCATTGGCCAATGCTGCGACCCGGCGCGCCGCGCCGGGCTCGCCTAGCCTCGTCCGAATCCGGGCCATGCCCTCCAGCTGCCGCCTCCGTGTGGCACTTCCCGTATCGAGAAGCTCGAGCAGGACGGGCGCAACGGCGTCCGGCTCGACCTGCTCCTGCAGAAATTCGGGAACCACGAGCTCGCCCGCGACCAGATTGGGTAGAGCGAAGTGCTCCACCTGAATGAGGCGACGCGCGAGGCGCACCGTGAGCGAGCTCGCTCGGTACGCCACTGCCATGGGCGTGCCCTCGATCACCGCCTCCAGGGTAGATGTGCCGGACTTCACGAGCGCGACGCTGGCATGGCGAAGGAGCGCCCGCGTGTCCGCTACCGCTGGGAATCCCGTCTCGTGAAACGGCCCCGCGTGCATCGCCTCCGCACGGGAGAACACCGGGAGCACGTCGGGTCGAGCCCGAACGACGCGCTCGGCGATCCGGGTGAATGGCTCGATGTGACGCCCCAGTTCCTGTGTGCGCGACCCCGGAAGCATCGCCAGCAGCGGCCGGGCCGGGTCGAGGCCCCATTCCGTGGCGAACGTCGCGCGAGATTTGACGTCATCCGGCCGATCGAGCAGAGGATGGCCGACGTACGTCGCATCGACGCCGAAGTCGCGAAGGAAATCGGCTTCGAAAGGAAGAATCACCGCGACGCGATCGGTCGTCTCTGCGAGCGCATGGGCGCGTTCTCTCCTCCACGCCCAGGCCTTCGGAGCGATGTAGTACAGCACCGCGCATCCGCGCTCATGTGCGGCCCGTGCGATACGCATGTTGAAGCCGGGAAAGTCGATGAGCACCACGAGATCCGGTCTCTCGCCGTCCATGAGGCGATGAATCCGGCGTTCCAACCGCCAGAAGTACGGGAGCCTGGGAAGGACCTCCACAAGGCCCATGACCGTCAGTTCGTCGAGTTCGGCGATCAGGTCCACGCCCTGAAGCTTCATTCGATTCCCACCGGTCCCGATCAGCCGAGCTCCCGGATGCAACGCTCGGAGGGCACCCGCGAGTGCCGCTCCGTGTTGATCGCCCGACGGCTCCCCTGCGAACAGCAGGATAGTCGGGCCACTCACGTGTCCTTCAGAAGCGCCAAGTCAGATACCAGATCGCGACCAGCGTAAGAATCAGGAGCCCTATGAGACGACTCCTGGGCATTCCCTTCCGCGTGTCGATCCAGTTCTTCTTGCGACGCCTGCGTACTCGTATCAGAGACATGTAGCTCACTCAGGTGGTGATTCCGCGCTCGCTCGCGCGAATGAATTCCAGAAGATGCCCCACCTCCGGAAAGGCCAAAGCCTCCTCCTCCACCTTGTCGAGAGCCTTGGAGAGGCTCATGTCGCTTTGGAAGAGCATCTTGTACGCCTTCCTGAGGGCGACGCGAACGTCCTCGGAGAACCCACGGCGTTCCAGGCCGACCGTATTCAGGCCGAAAAGTCTCGTCGGGTTCCCGGCCGCTCGGCAATAGGGAGGCACGTCCTGGGGTATCCGAGACCCTCCACCCACGAAGGCGTGCGCTCCGATACGGACGAACTGGTGAATCGGTGTGAGTCCGCCGACGATCGCCCAGTCCTGGATGCTCACGTGCCCTGCCATGTTCACGGAGTTCGACAGGATCACGTGGTTGCCAATCTCGCAGTCGTGAGCGATGTGCGTATAGGCCATCAAGAGGCAGTCGCTTCCGACGACCGTACGCCCCACCGCCGACGTCCCCCTGTTCAGCGTCGCGAACTCCCGAATCACGGTCCGGTCGCCGATCTCGAGCGTGGTGTGCTCGCCCTGGTACTTGAGATCCTGGGGGTCGCTGCCAAGCACGGCCCCGTTGGATAGGAAACAGTCCTCCCCGATCGTGGTGTCCTTCTCGATCAGCACACGTGGGCCCACCTCCGTTCCGTTCCCGACGACGACCGCCGGACCGACGAGCGCCCACGGACCGACGACTACACCCGCTCCCAGGTGAGCGTCGGGGTGGACGATGGCCGTCGGATGGACCTGCGTGTCGCGGCGGGAAGTCACAGAAGCCGAAGCGCGCATCTTCATTTGTCCATGATGCCCGCCATGAACTCACCCTCGGCCACGACGTGCCCGTCCACTAGCGCGCGACCCTTCATTCGGCAGACCTGACGACGGAACTGCACGACCTCGAGCTCCAGAACCAACGTGTCGCCGGGGATCACCGGGCGACGAAATTTCACCTTATCCATGGTCATGAAGTAGACCACTTTGTCGTCCGGCTTCTCCACCTTGTCCATGAGGAGGAGGCCGCCGCACTGCGCCATCGCCTCCAAAATCAGGACCCCCGGCATAATGGGGTGCCCCGGAAAATGCCCCTGAAAGAACGGCTCGTTGATCGTGACGTTCTTGATCCCGACAATGCTGTGCCCAGGCTCCTGGTCGATGATCCGGTCGACGAGCAGCATCGGGTAGCGGTGCGGAAGAAACTCCATGACGCGAGCAATGTCGGCGATCGGAGGCCCCGATCGCCGCAGATGCGTTCGAATCGCCTTCACGAGCGCGACGTTACCCCGATGGCTCGGCCGCTCCGCCACGATGTGCGCGTCCAGCCTGGCACCCAACAGTGCGAGGTCGCCTACGATGTCTCCGACCTTGTGGCGAAGAAACTCGTCGTCGAATCGCAGGTCGTCGTTCATCACGCCTTCGTCGTCGAGGACCACGGCGTTTTCGAGTGAAGTGCCTAACGCGAGCCCCTGCGAGTGGAGCGCGTCGGCGTCAGCCTTGAACCCGAACGTCCGGGCGCGGGCCAGCTCCGATCGGAAGCCGTCCTCGTCGACCAGGAACGAACCATACTGTCGCCCGATGACCGGATGTTCGAAGTCGATCGTAGCCGATATCCTGAGCCCGTTCCCTGGCATCGCTACGTAGGAAGACCGCTCGTCGCCCTCACCTACCTGAACGACCCCGGACAGCGTGAGGACTTCTGCTTCTTCGGCTTGGTCAACCGGGCCGGCCTCGTCGAGAGCGGCGACGTAGTCATGGAACGACCCGTCACAGATCGGGACCTCCGGGCCCTCGACCTCGAGCAACACGTTGTCGATGGAGAGGCCGACGAGAGCGGCAAGGACGTGCTCGACCGTAAGAATCTTCGCCTCGCCCTCACCGAGCCCGGTGCCCCGATCTGTGTCCACGACGTGGGCGACGTCCGCGGGGATTTCCGGCGAACCGTCCATGTCGAGGCGACGGAAGCGAATGCCGCTACCCGGCTCCGCTGGGCGGAAGGTGAGCGACACGGTTTCTCCGGAATGGACTCCGGTCCCCGTGACGGTGACCTCTTTGGAAATCGTTCGCTGAAAAGAGCGACTCATCACGTCTCGCTTGCCGGGAAATTCTGTGATCTACGAAAGCTAACGGCTAGTCCCACACGCAAATACTGGACGATTCACGACCACCCTCACCCCGGGAACCGACTCATCTCCTCCTCGATCCGCTCGACGCGATGCGAGAGCCTGCCCAGCCGAGCCTGTTTTCGCAGAGCCTGTCGATGGGGTCGTGCCGGATGTCCGGAAACCGTCTCTCCGGGCGGCACGTCGCGCGTGACCACCGACGCCACCGCGATCCGGGCGTCGTCACCGATCTCGCGTTGGTTGATTATGCCGGCCTGACCACCCAACCAGACCCGCTTGCCCACCCGTGTCGATCCCGCGACGCCCACCAAGGCGGCCACGAGTGTCAGCGCCCCGAGTCTGACGTTGTGGGCGATCTGCACCAGGTTGTCGATCTTCACGCCGCGGCCGACCACGGTGTCACCGAGAGATCCCCGGTCTATGGTCGTGTTGGCACCGATCTCGACGCCGTCCTCGACCACGCACCGGCCCACCTGAGGCATCTTCCGGTGCTCGCCCTCCACGAGGGTATAGCCGAAGCCGTCGGCCCCCAAACGCGCGCCGGCGTGCACGATCACGTCATTCCCGACGACCGAACCATGGTAGACGACTACGTGCGGATGCAGGCGCGTGCGTGCCCCGACCCACGTGCCCCGACCCACGACCGAATGCGAACCAATACGGGTACCGTCACCGATACTCACGTCGTCCTCGAGAACCACGTACGGCCCGATCTGGACCGCCTCCCCGAGCGTGACGCCGCGACCGATCACCGCGGTCGGGTGGATGCCCGGAGTGAAGGCCTCGGGCGGGAAGAAGTAGTGCAGAAGCGTGCGCAGCGCCGGATACGGCTCATCTACCACGACCCC
>JADFLD010000201.1 GCA_022564535.1 Gemmatimonadota bacterium | reverse complement strand
GTTTCAAAGCAGTTCACGGCGGTCGTCGTCGCGACCGCCGCGATGGAGGGGCATCTGAGCCTCGAGGATCCCATGAGGAAGTGGATTCCCGAACTGCCCGATTACGGCCAGCCACTCACCCTCCGTCACGCGCTCAATCACACGAGCGGTCTCAGGGACTACCTCACGCTCATGAGGCTCAGGGGCCTGAGGGGCGACGACTACTACACAGGTGAGGAGCTCATTGCCGTACAGGTGCGCCAGGAAGAGCTGAATTTTCCGCCGGGCTCGGAGTACCTGTACAGCAACTCGGGGTACTTTCTGTTGACCGAAGCGGTCGCGCGGGCGGTGGGCAAGCCGTTCAAGGAGTACGCGGAAGAGGTTCTGTTCGGCCCTCTGGGCATGACGAACTCGCACTTTCACGACGACCACGATCACATCGTTCCACTGCGCGCCGACGGGTACGCGCCGCTGAGTGAGGGTGGCTTCCGGACATCCATGACGACGCTCGACATGATCGGTGATGGAGGCGTGTATACGTCGATCGACGACATGGTGCGCTGGGTCGACGCACTCGATACGGACGGACTGAAGCCAGGATTGAGCGCGATCGTGGAGACACGGGGTATCCTCACTTCGGGCGCGGAGATCGACTACGCGCTCGGCCAGCGGCACGATGAATACAGAGGCTTGGCGACGATCGGACACGGGGGGAGCTTCGTCGGATTCCGGGCCGACGTGCTTCGATTCCCCGCCGAGCGCACGGACATCGTAACGCTCTGCAACCGGGCCGACGGTAACCCGTCCAGACGGGCGCTCGCTGTGGCCGACGTGGTCCTGGCGGATCGCCTGGGGCCGCGCGCCCCCGAGCGGGAGCGCGCAGGCCGCGGCGGGGGTCCCGCGACGAGCCCTCTAAGCGACCCCTCTCCGTATGTAGGCACATTCCACAGCCCTGAACTGGACGTCGACTACGTCTTCAGCGTGGACGATGGAGTCTTGACGCTACGGGCCGGAGCAGGAATCGACAGTCCGGTCGTGCGCGTCTCCGGCGATACGCTGCGGGCGGGCCCACTGACGTTCCGGTTCGAGCGAACCGAGGGCCGAGTGACGGGGTTCGAGCTCGACGCTGGGCGCGTGGTGCACGTACGCTTCAGGCGGGTTGAGGGACGCTGACGCCCCGACTGTCCTCATTGGGAAGCGGTCGCGTCCTCTGAAGTGGACGCCGAATCGCCCAAAGCGCGTAAGGCTGGGCGTTTCGAACGGCACAGAGCTTGCGATTTCGGCTTTGTCGCTCAATACGCCATGGAGGTCCCCCATGTCCCGTCCCGACGCGCCCATGATCCCTCTGTTGGTGGCGGTCGCGACCGTCGCGTGTGGCACGACGCCTACGGACCCCTTGGTGTCGGAAGTCGCCTCGGTCTCCACGGAAATCGGCCCTCAGTCCGGATCACCCGCGAACATCAATGGAGGGCTCACGAACCAAAGTGCCGAAGCGGACTCGGCATGGTTCTTCAACACGCCGACGGGATACGTCTCCAGGTACTCGGGCGAGCAGGCACACTCAGGTGACCGTTCCATCGAGCTCGGAGCGGCGACTCATGGGGGCCCAGGCATATTCGGCTATACGGGACAAAGGATCGAAGTGGGGGACCTCACGGGAGTCAAGCTCGTCCTGACAGCGTATATCAAACTGGAGAACGTCGTGGGTCAGGGAGTTTCGCTCGCGCTTCGGGGCGACGATCCGAACCAAAGTTGGGGCAGCGCCGAGGTGTTTTCGACCACACAGCGAAAGATCGACATTTCCGGCTCTGGGGACTGGGCAGAGTTTTCAGTCGAGCTCCAGGGCATCGACTCCAGCATCGGGATCATCACGGCCTACGTCGTCTTTCTCCCCGAGACGACGGGGACTGTGTTCGTCGACGACGTCCGAATTACGGCGAGCGAGGAGGCGCCCGTCTTGAGCCTCCAGAACGGAAGCTTTGAGGACGGTGATCTACGGCCGGAGTACTGGTGGAGGGGCGGACTTGGAACCGCAGGGTTCGTCTTCGAATGGTCGAGTACCGACGGCTGGGCCGGAGATCGGTCCGTCAGTATTTCGAGGTCCAGTGAATCGGAGGCCGACTTCGTCTACTGGGCGCAGACTTTGAGAGGCGATGATTTCCTGGGTGGTCCCGTCACGCTCACGGCGCGCGTCCGTGGCAACCTGTCGGGTCAGGGTGCGTCCATCGTGATCAGAGGCGATGACACGGCCCAACCTTCTGAGAACGCCAATGCCTTCGTGACGACTCAAGGCACGGTATCCATCACCGGCTCGTTCGATTGGACCGAGTACGCTGTCACGCTGGATTTTCTTCCAACGGACATGAAGAGCATCACCGTCTACTTACTGTTCCTCCCAGGCACAACCGGGACCGTCGACTTCGATGGGGTAGAGCTGGTGCATTGACCGAGGCGGCCCGACCGGCGATGCGTCGGAGGCTAGCCGTCCAACAAGCCGTTGACCCGGAGGAACACCGCTACGGACTCGACGATTTCAGGCCACACGCGGGCACAGTCGTTGTGCGCACAGTCGATCTCGGTGATCTCGAGGCCTTCGCGCGCAGCCGCGAGCGTCTCCGCGTGGGAGTAGGGAATTACATCGTCTGCCCTTCCATGCATGAGCAGGACGGGGCCCGCGAAGTCCTCGATGGCGCGTCGGGTGTCGAATCGGTCGCGGACCAGGAACCCGGGCACGAAACTCTCCCGGGCGATCGTCTTCGCGGAGCTGAACGTCGACTGGAGAACGAGCGCCGCGATCGGGCGGTGCGACGCGAGATCTCCGGCTACGGCTCCGCCCATGGACCGCCCGTGCGCAACGATCCGGCTGGCGTCCACGCCGTCTCGCTCAACCAGCCAATCGAAGGCGAGCGTGTAGGCCTCGAGTAGAGTCGCACGGGACGGCTTGCCCGCGGAATGACCGTATCCCGGAAACTCCACCAGGAGCGCGTTCATTCCGGCCAAGGTCAAGCGATCCATGTCGGCCCGGTAATCCTCGATCAACTCACCGTTTCCGTGCGCGAAAACGATGGTCGGCCCGTCGAGACCCCCCTCGGCGCTGAAGAACCAGGCCTCGACCCGCCCGAAGGAGGCGTCGAGCCAAACCTGCGTGACGCCCGGCGGGGTCGATGGTGTCGCACGGGGCGAGTCGCGGGAAGTGCCCGGGAAGGCCACCCGGCGCTGCACGACGAAGATCAGCACCGCGTACCCCAGGAACGCCAAGGCCAGCACGCGTCCGACGGCGAGCGCTCGGGAGATCCAGGGCATCCAGAGAGAGAGGTTCATGACATGAAGATTCGGGGGGTCGCCCCGGATCTGCAATCACGAGCCACTCCGGTAGGTCCACCAGGCTCCCTTCCCTGGCCCGCTTTGCACCGCGCGCCGTAGGGTACGTTCCGTACCTGAAGCATCCCCCACGGCAGCCAGCCAGCCGATGATTTCAATGAAGTCGCCCGCCCGCGTTGTCATCGCCTCAGCGCTGCTGATCCGCGCCGAGGCGTTGCTTGAGACCTTTCCCACCTCGAAATGAGCGGGGTACCCGGGCGTCAGGAGTGTGGAAGACTTGGACCTCTCCGCCGACTTACTCGCCCTGGCGGATGTGATCCGGTAGTGTAGGCCGCACAGCGGTGAAGCTCGCCCTGGATCGATCCGATACTGGGAAGGAGCGACTTCAGCCGGCAGCCAACAACCGGGAGATCCCGTGCCTCACACAGGTAGGACGGCCTTCGGGGCCGCCGCGGCCGTGCTGGTGGCAGGCGTCTGGTTCGCCTGGCCCAGCGAATGGTTGGGAAGTCGGGAGCTCCACACGCTCATGGAGCTCTTGGCGATGCTGCTGGCGTTCTTCGTCTCAGCGCTCGCACTCGCCCGCTATTATTCGCGAAAGTCCAAGGCCTTCCTCTACATCGCGACCGCGTTCGTCGGCACGGGGCTCCTCGACGGATACCACGCAGCGGTCACGTCTTCGTTCCTCGCTCCGCTCCTTCCTTCTGGGCTCGGGTCGCTGATTCCATGGAGCTGGCTGGCGTCCCGGTCGTTCCTCGGTCTCTTCTTGGTCTTCGCGTGGCGAGCCGAAACTCGCGGCGACCTGGATGTGGCCCCGGTGGACGAGCGGAAGGTGTACGGAGCCGCATTCCTGCTGACGCTGCTGAGCTTCCTTTTCTTCGCATTCGCCCCCCTGCCCCGCGCCTACTATCCGGAGTGGTTCTTCCACCGCCCTCAGGAGTTCGTCCCGGCGCTGGCATTCGGTCTCGCGCTGATCGGATTCTACCGGATTCGGCGCTGGGAAGAAGATGCGTTCCATCGGTGGTTGGTCCTCTCGCTGCTTGTGGGACTCGCGAGCCAGGCGCTGTACATGCCGCTCGCGACGACGAACTTCGACGTCTGGTTCGACCTTGCACACATGTTGAAGGTCGTGAGCTACGCGTTGGTTCTCGCGGGCTTGCTCGGCAACACTCTGTACGCGTTCCGGGAAGCGGAGGACAGCGTCCGACGCCTGGGCGCGCTGAACGCCGAGCTCGCCGAAGCGGGCAAACAATTCGAGAGCCTCGTCGAGGGAGCTCCGTACGGGATTCTCGTTACGGACCTTCAGGGCCGAATCACCCTGGTCAACGGTCGCGCCGAAAATATGTTCGGATACACGCGTGCGGACCTCGTCGACAAGCCGATCGAGGCGCTCGTGCCGGCCGCGTCACGGTCGGACTCGCGATTCGCCACCGAGCCACGCGATCGACGATGATGAGGGGGCGATGGCCCCCAATCGAGAGGTCGAGGTGCGGCGAGCCGACGGGAGCAGGTTCTGGGCCGAGCTCACGCTGGTCCCGGTCCGGACGGGTGCGCGCGACTTGATCCTGGCCACGGTGGTCGATACCACCAAGAAACGACTGATCGAGGCCGAGCGCGAAAAACACACGAAAGAACTGGCTCGATCGAATCACGACCTGGCCGAGTTCGCCTACGTGGCATCCCACGACCTG
>JADFLD010000200.1 GCA_022564535.1 Gemmatimonadota bacterium | reverse complement strand
GGACTGGACGAGAACGAGGCGCTCGACGCCCAGACGCTTCAGGGAACGATCGATGATCCGCTCGCCATAGCGCCTGTCGACACGTTCCAGATCCGAATAACCCGGCACGAACTTGGTGTGGATTTGGATCGGGCCAGCCGTCGACGTCGTCCTCCAGCGTTCGAGGAATCGCCCGAAAAGTTCTTCCACCCCGGTGTAGATGTCCGCGCAGTCGAACGTCGTCACGCCGAGCTCCGCCGATGCGAGCAACACGTCGAGCGCGTCGTCGAGCGCCCCGGCCGAGAGTCGATGTCCGGCCGAGAACTGCCACCCCCCGTGGACGAGACGGGAAATCGAATAATCGGGCGTGAGCTGGAATCGCTCGATCACGCATCGCCCTGGAGCTTTCCCAACGGAACCCGGGTCACATCCGAGTGGCGAAACGTGGTCCTGCCCGTGCGCGTGATCCGGAATCGAGCTCCGCACAGGGGATCCGGGCACGCGACCTCCATGTCCGTCGTCATCCAGTCGTTCGGGGCCGTCTCCCTCTGCTTCGCAGGCAGCAAGGGGAGGAGCGCCGCAAGCGCGTAAATCGGAAACGTCTGCCCGTCTGGCAGACTCAAATTCTCACCGGAGACCTCGAAGTAGTCGCCGACCGCGTGGTCACAAACCATGGGCCGGTCGCCCTCCACGACCTGCACGCGAAGGTCGTATAGCGTGAATTCGTCGGATGCCGCCACCGTGATTCCTCCGTTGGATTCAGTTCCCCGGCCCGGGTCGGTGCGACCGGTGGCTCCGTCCCACGTGCGACCGATGCCGGGCGAACGTAGGATTCCGCCGTCCTCTACACGACCCCCTGCCAGAACGCCCGGTGACCCACGACGAAAACCTGCCCGATCTGATGTTCCGCGGTGGTTGGCTCGGGGCGCTCGCTCCCTTCCTTTTCTTCCTCGCAGGAGTGTCATGGCTCGGGCTTTCGGGCGCCCCCGACGAGGCAGGATTCTGGCCTATCCTGCTCGCCGCACTCGGTCTCGGACTCCTGCTGGCCGTGGACCGCACCCGGTACGCCGAAGCGATGATCGACGGCATGAGTCACCGCCTCGTCATGCTCATGATTCTCGCGTGGATTCTCGCCGGTGTGCTCGGCGTACTGCTGCGCGACAGCGGGCTGGTCGAGGCGCTCGTGTGGGCGGCGGGCGCCGCGGGTGTCTCAGGAGGAGGATTCGTCGTCGCCATCTTTCTGGTCTGTGCCGTCTTCTCCACCTCCACCGGCACGAGCCTCGGAACGATCCTCGTGTGCGCGCCACTCCTCTACCCGGTCGCGGGCTCGCTGGGCGCCGATCCGAGCTTCGCGATCGGTGCGATCCTGGCGGGCGCCACGTTCGGGGACAACGTCTCACCGATCTCCGATACGACGATCGCCTCCGCGACGACGCAAGGCGCGGATCTCGGCGGTGTCGTCCGGTCACGCATGAAGTACGCGTTGCCCGCCGCTGCGCTGGCTCTCGTGGTGTTCGGCGTATTCGGTGGACACGACGCCCCGGCAACAGGCGTCGCGCCGAATTCGAACGCCGACGCGACGGGACTCATGATGCTGGCCGTGCCCGTGCTCGTGCTCGTACTGCTCGTTCGTCGCCACCACCTGGTCGAAGGACTCTTCGCGGGAATAGGATCGGCGATCGTCCTCGGCCTCGTCCTCGGTCGATTTTCCCCACAAGACCTCTTCGCGATCGACCGGGACAATTTCATCGCAACCGGTATCGTCCTGGAAGGCATGCGGCGCGCGGTAGGCGTCTCGGTCTTCACGATTCTCTTGATGGGCCTCGTGGGTGGCGTCGAGGCGTCGGGGCTCCTGACCCGCTTGATTCGCTGGGTGAAGGCTCGAGCGAACAACGCGGACGCCGCCGAGTGGTGGATATTCGGCTCCATCTCGGCCGCCACGATTCTAACGACGCACTCGGCCGTCGCGATCCTGACCGTCGGGCCCCTGGCCCGTGAAGTGGGCGATTCGGCCGGCGTCGGTCCATACCGGCGGGCCAACGTCCTCGACGTCGCGGTCTGCACGTACCCGTTCGTGCTCCCCTTCTTCATACCGACGATTCTCGCCGCTTCGATGACCACTGGCGCCGCGGATATGCCACGCCTGTCACCCTGGGACGCGGGACTGCACAACGTGCACTCCTGGGCGCTGCTGGGCGTCATCCTCTTCGCGATCGCAACCGGCTGGGGCCGATCGGAGGGTGAGATAGACGAAGAGCCGTCAGCCTGACACAGTGGCAATCCCCTCGCTGTCCACACGGACCATGACGCCATCGGCGATCTCACCGAGGTCCGCAACCGACACTTCGACGACCGGAATGCCCGCGTAACCCAACTCCATCCCCACGATGACCCCGAGGGCGAGAATCGCATCGGCCTTCCCCATCAGGATCGCAGCCGGCGCCTGCCCTTCGCGGAGCAGCTCCAGCATGATGGCACTCGACGAGCTCGAGCCGATCGCGGACGGAATGACCAAGACCTTGCCGGCGATCGACGCCCCGAACTGCGGGTGACGTGGATCGACGACGCGTCCCGCGACGGGGTCGACTCCTCCCCAGAAGCTTATGGGATGGGTCAGGCGAAGAAGTGGGCCCGCACCCGTACCCTCCACCAGCGTCCGACCGGTCACCACGTCCAGACCCCTTCGTTCCGCGCCACCGCCCCCGTGACGGCGGAGTCGACACAGTCCTCGAGGCTCCCGTACACGACTTCGTAGCCTGTGTTGGACGGAGCGTAGTGAGCGAACTTGCCGGAGTTCGTCATGAGGATACCATCCCCGGCGGGAAGGATCGGCGTGACGACGATGCACGTGTCGACGATAATGTCGATGCCCGCATCACGGAGCGGCGCCGCGTACCCTCGTGTATCAGCCTCCTCCAGCGTCTCCCGGGCGGTACACACGTAGAAGGGCACGCTTAGGCGTCGCCCATCCACCAGCCGCTCGAGTTCTTCGAACTCCTGCAGGGAGAAATGCGGGCTTCCCACCGCGACAGCGTCGATGTGGTCGGCTTCTCCCGCGGTGCTCAAACGAAGGAGGGACTTCTGGAGATCGTCGGTGGTCAACACGATCCGGCGCGGGTCGGCCTCCTTCCCGGTCGCGGCCTCGAGCGTCGGCGCCTCCGGCGTGACGCCAACCACGTGAAAGAGGGCGACGGCACCCGTGGACGCCGCGGCCGCTCCAAGTGCCTTGAGCTGATCCCTCGTCACATCGGTGGGAAGCCCCTCGATCGCCGAGACCTCCTGTCCCACCGTCAGCCCGAGCCACGTGCCCAGGACCGGATAGAACACGTCGCGCGACTTCAATGCGTCGGGGACGCGGCTCGCGTCGATGACCACGGTCGCATGACGGTTCTCATCGAGGTGCAGGCCGTGGAGCGGGGCCCGACCCGTGAGCGCACAGCAAGCGTCCAGGAAGTCGCCGTAGCGTTCCGTTCGGGCGCCGAGAACCGAGTTCACGAACGCGATCGCGTTCGACTCCCCCCACGCGACCTGCTCACCCGCCGCGGGCTCGTGCCCCACCTGATACGGAGCGCACGTAAACGTCGCGCGGGCGCCCATGGCGACGTACGCGTCCATCTGGCGCCGTGCCATGTCGGTGTTGTGCGCGTCGGTGCGGACCTTCCCGGGATGGAGAAGGTCGAGCGCCCCAACGTTCAAGGTGGTCGGAACCACGACCCTCCCGCCGCCCAGCACCAATCGCTCGGCGAACTCGACGCCGCCATCTCCGTGATGGAGACATCCGTCGATGTGCGCAGACGTGATCTCTACGAGGCGCTTCGCGCCGACGAGCTCCGCCGCCGCAACGACGATCCGCATCGCCATCGCGGTCGCGTCGCCGGCGGAACCGGAGAGGAGTGACTGCTCGTAGCGAGTGAGGTCGACAGACATGGATGACGCTACACTAGATGGCCCCCATGGGCCACAGCCTGGGCCACCCCGATGTCCTGGAGCGCAGACCTGGACAACCTCACCCATGCCCTCGTAGGTGCGGCCATCTCGAAGGCCGGTGCCGAGCGAGCCACGCCTCTGGCCACGGCCACCCTCGTCATCGCGGCGAACGCGCCTGACATCGACGTGCTCAGCTACGCGCGTGGGGAGTACTTCGCGTTGGCGTTCCGGCGCGGACTCACCCACGGCTGGCCCGCGCTGCTGGTCCTGCCCCTTCTCGTCGCGGGCGCCGTTCTCGGCTGGGATCGATGGGTCCGCCGGAGGCGCAATCCAGATTCGGAGCCCGCCCGCGCGGGACCGATCCTCGCCCTCTCGGCGATCGGCCTCGCTACACACTCCACGTTGGATTGGATGAACACGTACGGACTGCGTTGGGGGCTCCCCTTCGACGGCGCGTGGAGCTACGGAGACGCGCTATTCATTATCGACCCGTGGATCTGGCTCGCGCTGGGCGGGGCGGTCTTCCTCGCGTCCGACCCTGGACGACTCGGGTTGGCAGGCTGGGGCGTCTTGGCAGCGCTGACCTCTGCAGTCGTGGTCGTCGGCATCGACGGGACGCCGGCTCTGCTGTGGTCGGTGGCCCTCGCCGGGATCATCGCTTTCCGCTTGAAGCGAGGCCCGGGAGTCGGAAACCGCCGTGCTCACGCCGCGGCGGGCACGATCCTCGCCGTCGCCGTTTACGTGTTGGCCATGATCGGGGCGAACGCTCGCGCGAGGTCTCATGTCATCGAAGCCGCCGAGGCCAGCGGACTGGACGTACAGGACGTCATGGTCGCCCCTCGCCGTGGGGATCCCTTCACCGCCGAAGTCGAAATCCTCACCGAGAGTGGATACGTGCCTGGCACCCATCGCTGGTTCTCATCCCCGCACGTGCGACTGAGACCCGGCGCCACCGTGCCTCTCTTCTCGGCTTCCGGCGTGGCGCCGGAAGCGCTCGGGCGGCGGATCGCGATGGCCGCGCGGAAGCGCACCTTGGTCCGCAACTACCTCGTGTGGTCCCGGTACCCATACGTTCGGGTCACACCCGCCGA
>JADFLD010000199.1 GCA_022564535.1 Gemmatimonadota bacterium | reverse complement strand
CAAGAAATTCGGGCTTGGCCCCGCGCAGGACGTCACGGCGCTCATCGAGACAGAGAACGCGTTGACGTCGGCCAGGGACCATCTCGACCGCCTGCTCGCGGCGAGTCCCGTGATGATCTTCAGCTGCGAAACCGAGCCCGACTATCTCACGACGTACATCAGCCCGAATGTCCTCCAGTGTACCGGATACAGTCAGGGCGACTTCGAGCACCGAAGATTCTGGGTGGACAAGGTCCATCCGGACGACAGGGACCGCGTTCTCGCCGGACTCGCGAGCTTGTCGGAGTTCAGTCCGCAAAGTCACGAGTACAGATTTCTGCACGCAGACGGGTCGTACCGCTGGATGCGGAGCCAGCAGAGCCTGGTCCGCGACGAGGCAGGCGAGCCGATTGAAATCGCCGGCCAGCTTCTCGACATCACCGAGTCGCGGCGGTTGACCGAAGAGGCCGACGGCTTCTTCCGCGTGAGTCTCGACCTGCTGTGCATCCGTGGGACGGACGGGTACTTCAAGCGCATCAACCCCGCCTTTGGCGAGACGCTCGGCTACACCGATGCAGAGCTGCTCGCCGAACCGATCAAGACGTTCATGCACCGCGAGGACGTGGCGCCGACCGACGCCGTGCTGGCCAAGCTTGAAGCCAGAGGTGGGAAAATCTGGTTCGAGGACCGCTGGCGTTGTTCCGACGGCTCGTATCGGACGTTCACGTGGACAGCGATTGCAGGCCAACAACCTCACGTCATCTACGCCATCGCCCGCGACGTGACCGAAGAGAAGGAGCGCGAATCCGAGCTTCGTCGGGCGAAACTGCTGGCCGAGGAAGCGAACATCGCGAAGAGTGAGTTCCTGGCCAACATGAGCCATGAGATCCGCACTCCGATGAACGGGGTGATCGGGATGACGGAACTCACGCTCGAGACCGACCTGACCGATCAGCAGAGGGAATACCTCCTGATGGTGCAGGCATCTGCCGGCGCGCTGCTCGAAACCATCAACAGCATCCTCGACTTCTCGAAGATCGAGGCGGGCAAGATGGAGCTCGAGCAGATCGATTTTACGCTTTGGGAGACGGTCACAGGCGCGCTCAAGCCACTAGCCCTCACGGCACGCAACAAGGGTATCGAGCTTCTCTATGACGAGGGCGCAAGCGTACCGGAGCGGATACGCGGAGATCCGGGCCGGCTTCGCCAGTCGCTCATCAACCTCGCCGGCAATGCGGTCAAGTTCACCCGGGAGGGCTACGTGCGCCTCACCGTGAACCGGGAGGAGTCCGACGGCGACGAGATTCGCCTTCGCTTCGACGTTACCGACACGGGCATCGGGATTCCGAACCACCAGCTCAAGGACATCTTCCAGTCCTTCAAGCAGGTCGACGGAAGCATGAGCCGCAGGTTCGGCGGGACTGGGCTCGGGCTGGCGATCACGTCGGGGCTCGTCGACATGATGGGCGGGCGAATCGAAGTGAAGAGCGAAGAGGGCAAGGGAACCACCTTCTCGTTCACCGCCACGTTCGCAGAGGCCCTCGAGCCAGGACATCCGTCTGCGACCCCCTCGGGCGATCTCAAGGGACTTCGCGTGATCACCGTAGACGACCACGAGGCGAATCGTCGGATCATCGTCGAATTCTCCAAGCGCATGGGGATGGAGGTTACGGCGGCCTCGTCGGGGGCGGAGGCGCTCCAGGCCCTCGACGCGGCGTATCGTGACGGAAAGCCCATCGACCTGGCACTGCTCGACTGCCACATGCCGGAGATGAGTGGTTTCGAGCTAGCCGAGAAGATCCGCGCAGACACGCGTTTCAGAAACCTGGTCATGGTCGCCTTCACCGCGGCGGGACGACCCGGTGACGGCGCCCGATGTGAGGAGCTCGGCATAGCGTCGTATCTGCTCCAGCCGCTGGCTCCGGCCGAGCTGCGGGACGCGCTGCTTCTGACACTCGGGATGAAGCACAGCGCAGATCCGCAGGGCAAGTTGATCACTCGGCATTCGCTGCGCGAAGCGCGCCTGAGCCTGAACGTGCTCTTGGCCGAGGACAACCGTGTCAATCAGCAGCTCGCCATCCACATGCTCAGACGCTTCGGTCACAAGATCCAGCTCGCAACCACCGGGCGCGAGGCCTTGGAGCTCTGGGAGAAGGACCGCTTCGACGTGATCCTCATGGACATCCAGATGCCAGAAATGGACGGGGTCGAAGCGACGTCCAAGATCCGGGAGCGAGAAGCTGCGAGGGGCACGTACACGCCCATCGTGGCCATGACCGCCCACGCACTCGTCGGGGACCGCGAGCGATTCCTCGTCGCAGGCATGGACGATTACATCTCAAAGCCTATCAGCCGCGACCGACTCCGAGAGGTGCTCCGCGGCATCAGGCGCATGGCTCCTCCGGCAGTCGAACATCCGCCAGAGGATCCCGTCAGCGAGACCGACGAGGCGGAGCGTTCCTTCGACCGGGGCATCTTGATGGAGCGTACGGACTCGGATTGGGATCTGATCCGTGCGCTCGTCGAAGTCTTCGAGTCGGACCGCCCCAAGCTACTTGGAGAGATCGAGGCGGCGCTCGAGGACGAAGACGCCGAGGCGCTGGAGCGAGCGGCACACACGATCACGGGGGCGCTCGGCATATTCGCGGCGGAGCCGGCTCGGGCGCGAGCCCACCGTCTGGAGATGATCGCACGAGAGGGATCGGTCACCGAGCAGCGCGATCAATATCATGAGCTCCGGGACGCGGTCATCATCCTCGAAGCCGACCTGAAGAGGCTCGTTCAAGAGGCGCCCTAGTCCATAGCTAGAGCCGCGGCGGCCCGGCGTTCACGACGACTTCACGGACTATGAGTTCGACGGTCATCGGGGCCTCGTCATCGCTCATCATCGCTCGAAACTGATCGAGTTGTCCGGCCATCATCGACTCCAACATCCGGCGCTGTTCAGCGGGCATGTCCTCGAGTTCGCGCTGCATCTGTTCGAACCGCGCGCGGGTCTCGGGATCGATCACCGCCCCGAGCCCCTCCATCGTGAAAACGGTGCGATACGCGACGAGCATACCTTCGACCTCTCTATAGTCGCCCATGTCGAGTGTGGTGTTCACCTCATGGACGCCCTGCTCGTTCGTGATCTCCCCCTGGAACTCCAGGCGGCGCGGTGCGTAGGTGTCGACATCGAGGAAGATTCGCCCCAGGGTCGGAGCGAACTCGGAGTCGGGCGTCACGCTCTGTCCAAAACCCATGCCGGTGAGGTCGGAGATCTCGAGCACGTGGACGTCGTACCCCCCGATCTCAGTCCGCCCCTCGTACCGAGCTCGCCGGGCGAGCTCGTCCCCCATGGCGTAGATCGCGTCGAGGCCCCCTTGGTTGGAGCTGTCGATCTCCATCCCGCCGGCGATGCTGTGCCGAAGCCGGAACACCGGACGCCCGTTCACGATCTCCTTCTCGAAGTAGGAGACCGTCTCGAGACCCATGACGTCCTGGATGACCGAAAAGTTCTCCACGGCCGCGCTGCGACGCTCGTATTCAGAGAGCATCCGTTCGACGATTTCGGACGCGGATTGTGCGTCGGCGGCGGACGTGAGTGCGCCCGTGAGGACGACTACCGCCGTGGCGGTTCGCACGATAGCGTGCATGATCCCTCCTGGCTCAGCCCCCTGAGATCGTGAACTTCTGCACGCGTCGACCCGTGGAGGCCTCACCCACGTAGATGTTGCCGTGCGAGTCGATGCTCATGCCGTGCGGGCGCAGGAATTGACCGACTTGTCGGCCTCCGCGCCCGAAGTCTCCGACGACCTCCATGTCGGAGCGTCTCAGGATCCAGACCTTGTGATTGGTCCCATCCGCTAGGTACAGCCACCGCTGTTGGGCATCGGGCGAAAGCCCCACCACGAAGGCAGAGCCGGAAGCCAACGTCCGCGGCGCGATGATCTTCTCGGTGACGAACTCCCCGTCTTGGCGGAAAACCTGGATGCGGTTACCGCGCCGGTCGGCGACGTAGATCAGCCCGTCGTTGGAGCCGACGAGGCCATGGACCGTTGAGAACTGCTGGGGCGGCGACGACGCGTGACCTTCACCGCCGTACTCGTACGCGTAATCGTCCTCGGGCACCCCGCCGTACGCGCCCCAATGGCGCAGATACTCTCCCGTATCGGCGTCGTAGACGACTACCCTCCGATTACGGTATCCGTCGGCGATGAAGATCTCGTTGGTCTCAGGATCGACCCACATCCCTGCCGGGCCACCCAACAGCGTCGGATCGTTGCTCCCCCCGGTGACGTCGTACTCACCGATCTGCAAGAGGAGTTCACCGCCGCGCGTGAACTTCATGACCCGATGATGCCGGTACGTACCGATCCAGACGTTGTCGTTGTGGTCGACGAAGAGACCGTGCGCGTTGCGGGGGAACTCCGACACATCCTGCGTCGTGGGATCGCCCCAGCCTTGAACCACATGGCCCTCGGCATCGAACTCGATGACGACCGGCGCGGGGCGGCAACACGTACCGATCGGCGGCTCTTGGGCTGCGGCGGTCTCCTCTGGAGTGAGGGTCTCGGGGAGGTGCGTCACCCACACGTGATCCCGCGAATCGACAAAGACCGCCGTAACCGAACCCATGATCCAGTCATTGGGCATCTCGAGGGGCCAGGAGGGATCGACCGCGAACGTGGGGACACCTCCCGACGACCCGCTCCCGGCATCGGATGCGGCGCCACATGCACCGAGGTACGAAGCCGCCGCGAGCACCAAGGCCCCGCTGACAAGTCTATTGAATCCCTTCATGCGGGCGCGTCTCCTCGAGTGTGATTTCAGCACCGGCCGGCAGGCCGGCGTCTTCGGTATCGCAGGCAAAGTACGGGCGATAGCGCGCGCCGGATACGTCCTTTCTCCACTCCCGCACCTGCTCTAGCTTGTCGTCCGATTCCCTGCACCGAGCGTAGGAAGGGCGCAGGGGGGTCGCGGCCCACTGTACTTCTTCAACAGCCTTCCAGGCCAAGAGGCTTCATGTCGGCTCCGACGACAACAGCGGTGAAGACGCCCTGGGCACCGTT
>JADFLD010000004.1 GCA_022564535.1 Gemmatimonadota bacterium | reverse complement strand
ACATGTTCCGCCAGGTGGCCGGGACCCCTCTCGGGTCTGCCCTCGCGTCGGTCTCTCTCGATCGGAGTCGGTACGTCATTCTGCTGGTGCGTCCTTCTGGCTTCAGGACGCTCCCGGAGATCCGTGGCTATCTGGAGCTCCTCGGCATCGACATCGTGCCGGAACCCATCGATCAGAATCTGCGCCGCATCCAGGTGCGGTAGCGCTCGCCCATGTATCGGAAACCGCGACCGAGAGAAAAACCAGGAATTCTGGACCTCGACTCGTTGATGGACATCCTCTCGTGTCTCGTCGGCGTCATGTTGTTCCTGGTCATGTACACGGTCCTGGAGCTTGGGGGGACGACGTATGAGGCCAAGGTTCCGATCGCGCGAGCCTTGCCTTTGGGGAGCGAACGGGTCGTCGTCCTCTGCCATCACGGCACCATCCGGATCCTCGACGCCAGAGCCCCACTCGACGTGCTTCTGAGCGGCTTCGATATCGTCGAATACGACGAGGCCGAGAGGTTCGCCGCCCAATCCAACGAGAGGGCGCCCACCGATCAGCACTTCCGCTACTCGTTGACGTACGCAGATCGGGTGACGGCGTTCGGGGACCCGTTGGGTACGCTCGACCTGCTGATCGAGGAACGTACGGGCGTCGTCGGAGACAGCATCCACCAGCTTGACGAGGCGTCGCGCTACGTCACGCGTTTGAGTGCGCTGAATCCTGAGGACGTCTGGCTGTCGTTTGCGGTGGACGGCCCGAGCATTGAGGTTTTCCGCAAAGCGAGAGAGTTGGCTATCGTGAGGGGATTCGCGACGGGGTTCGATCCGGTCGATGTGGATTTCCCCTTGACTCACACACTTTCGCAGGGCGGCGCCGACGTCTTGCTGAATTCCACAAGCATCCTGTCCAAGCCCGAGAGATGACGCTCGGGTCGGACTCGCATGATCCCGCAACACGTATCCGTGGAGGCCCTTCATGGGGCAATGTCCAAAATGTGGCACCGCCGCCGACCCTCAACAGGCTACATGCAAGTCCTGTGGCGCTGACCTCACGACGGAGGTGCCATCCGCCCCGGATAAGGAGGCGATGGTGACGCAGGCGCAGCCGCACGGCCCTCAAGCGCCTACCCCGCCGGCAGGTCAACCACCCACGGCAGGGGCGGCGAGGCCTTCGGCGTCCGCCCAACGTCGCGGAGCGCGAGGGGCCAGCCGGGCGGCGGCGATTCCGGGCGTGGTCGCGCTCATTCTGACGATCCTGATGCAGCAGCTCTTCGGCATCGTCGTACCGGTGGACACCTATCTGTATCGGCTATTCCGTCCTGACGGTGGGTGGGGGATGAGCGTGGTACCCGGACTCATCGCGTTCGCGCTCATTTGGACGCTCACCGACCTGATGTTGAAGTATTGGGTCGGTCGCACGAACAAACGTGACCTCGCTCGCCCCGAGGTCGCACAGCTTCCGCTGCTCGTCCGGCAAGAGCCCACCGGCGTCACGCTCCAGAGGCTACGCGCCTGGGACAGGGGAGTCTTGGCGCGCCCGGTGGGGCGACGGCTTGTATGGCTCATGAGTCAACTGAATCTGGTGGACGCCCAGCGGGCGCACGAGCTCTTGCGGCATCAGTCAGACCTGGATGCAGACACGGCTGCATCGTCGTATCGGACCGTTAAGCTGTTCATATGGGCTATGCCGATCCTGGGCTTCATCGGTACCGTCCTCGGCATCAGCCTCGCTGTCGGGGGCTTCTCCGACTTCCTCACGGCCGGCGTCAGCATCGAAGAAATCGAGACGGTGACGGCCAAGCTGGGAGAGGTCGCCGGCGGCCTGTCCTTCGCGTTCGACACTACCCTTCTGGGTCTTCTGGCTGGTCTGATCGCGACCATGGCGAGCTCCGGCGTCCAGGATCGAGAGGAGCGGATGCTCACCGGACTGGACGAGTTGGGCCTGATGATCCTCGCCAACGCCACGTCCGCGTCGGTTCCCTCGCACGCTGCTCCGAGTGAGGACTTCGACGGGATGATGCGTGCGCATCTCGGTCGGCTTTCAGAGCAGATGGAGCAATTCACTCGAGCGGTGCGGTCCGGTCTGGACGGCCTCGACCAAGCGTCCGCTCGCATGAGCAGTGGCTTGGCCGCCTCGATCGGCTCGGTGACCGACACCGTCGAAGGCCTTGGGGACAACCTCAAGGGTGTCTCGGAGACGCTCGCACGTGGCATGACCGGTCTCGGGGATCGCGTGACGTCGATGGAGGAAGCCAACCAGAGCCTGGGGGCCGAGCTCGCTTCGAGTTCCAGCCAGGTCGCGTCCGCGTCGGAGCGCCTTCTCGCCGGCGTGCAGTCCCAGGCCGGTGCGGAGGAGGCCATGCAGGTCCTTTCGGCCTCCATATCGGAGTTCGCGGAAAGGCTGAGCGAGTTCAGCGACGCCCAGGCGGAGCTGGCCCCGGCCCTCAACCATCTCGCGGGCCCATTGGAGTTACGGCTGGTGCCTAGGCGCGATACCGCGTCCCCGGAGACTACGAGCGACGACGTTTGATGAACGATCCCGTGGCCTGCCCCAAGGCTGGCGGACTCCTTGTGGCGGGGCTGTGCATCCTCACCGCCTGCGGTGCTCCTCACCCTGAGATGGGTGGCTCGAATTCCCGCCCAAACATTCTTCTGCTCGTGGCGGACGACCTGGGCTACGCGGACCTCGGTTCCTATGGCGGCGACATCTCGACGCCGAATATCGACGCGTTGGCTGCCCGCGGCGTTCGCTTCGCTCAGTTCCACACGGCGCCTGTCTGTGCTCCCACCCGAGCGATACTCCTCAGCGGCAACGACAATCACGTCGCGGGCATGGGAGTCCAGGGGGGCGGGCCTCTTGCTGGGCAACCCGGCTACGAAGGCCATTTGTCGGACCGCATCGTACCGTTTCCTCAGCTGCTCCAAGACGTCGGGTACCACACGTACTCGGTCGGAAAGTGGCATCTTGGAACCGAACCTGAGAACAGTCCTACGGCTGCCGGCTTCGAACGCTCCTTCAATCTGCTGCAGGGTGCGAGCGACCAATTCAGCGACATCGCGTACTCGGCCCGGGACAGTGTGTCCACGTATTGGGAAGATGGCGAATACAGTGCGTGGCCGAAGGGGAGCTATTCGACCGAGCTCTATACCGATCGACTCATTGGCTTCATCGAGGAGGGCCGCGCCGACGGACAACCGTTTTTCGCGTTCGCCGCGTACACGTCACCCCATTGGCCGCTCCAGGCACCAGAGGATTACAGAGATCGCTACCGGGGTCGCTACGACATGGGGTACGATCGACTCCGGGAGATGCGCTTCGAGTCTCTACAGGGCACCGGGATGATCTCAGAGGATCGGCGATTGTCGCCTCGCCTCGACTGGATCACGCCGTGGGATGATCTGAGCGCCGAGGACCAGCGTAGAGAATCGCGGAAGATGGAGCTCTACTCCGCGATGGTCGACAACCTGGACTTCCACGTAGGCCGACTCCTGGGCTTCCTCGAAGATGCGGGTCTCCTCGAGAACACGCTCGTCGTCTTCATGTCCGACAACGGAGCCGCCGCCGAGGACTTCTACAACGTAGGTGGATACAGGGAGTGGCTCCGGCGCAACTACGACAATTCCTACGAGAAGATGGGCACAGCGGCGTCGCACGTTTCCTATGGCCCGCAGTGGGCGGAGGCCGGTTCCGCGCCCTTCCTGGAGCACAAGGGCTATGCCGCGGAGGGTGGAATCGTGGCTCCCATGATCGTGGCGGGACTGGGCATACCCGACACAGGGTCCATCGAGCGGGCGTATGTGGGGGTGATGGACCTCGCGCCGACGTTCCTCGAGCTCGCCGGAGCGAGTTATCCGGGGCGTCGCGGAACGTCGAAAACCCGTCCGATGACGGGTACGAGTCTGCTTCCGCTCCTGGCAGGTGACACCGACCGGGTGCATGACAGCTCCGAGGTCCTCGCTCTGGCGCACGGGAGGCACGCGTTCCTGCGGATCGGGGACTGGAAGCTGGTCACGTCTGCCCAGTACGAGGGCGACGACTCCTTCCGCCTGTACGACCTCAGCGTGGACCCTGGTGAGACCACCGATCTGGCCGATCTGAATCCCGATCGGTACGCCGAGCTCCTCGACTCGATGAATGTGTTCAGGTCGAGGGTCGGCGTGTTGATACCCGAGGGCCGCGACCGCTAGTCGGGCGGATCGCGCTTCTCGTGGAGTACCGCCGCTGCATACCGCTGATTGCCGGCCTCGCGATCGGTGCCGGTTGCGGGGGAGCTGACGGTTCCCCCGCATCCGACGGGGTCTGGCTGGAGGGGCCAAGGCTTCCGGCACCGGTGGCGAACAACGCCGTGGCTGCCGTCGAAGGGCCCGAAGGCGTCGTCGTCTTCTCGTTCCTGGGAATGGATTCCACCAAGGTGTGGAGCGGCGTGACCACCGCCGCGTATCGGTGGGACGTCGGGAGCGAAGAAGGGTGGCGAGCGATCGAACCGGTGCCTGGCCCTGGGAGGCTGGCCGCGGCCGTTCAAGTCGTTGGGGGGCGCATCTTCCTTATCGGCGGCTACACCGTGGGAGAGGACGGATCCGAACACTCTGTGCCCGACGTGAACGTCTATGACCCGATCATGGAGACGTGGAGTCGCGTGGCCGACATGCCCCTCCCCGTGGACGACGCAGTGAGCGGTCTGTGGCGGGACTCGCTGATCTTCCTCGTTTCCGGGTGGCACGATACCGGCAATGTGTCCGACGTGCAGATCTACGATCCGACCGAGGATTTGTGGAGCGCGGCGACGCCCATTCCTGGCGCGCCGGTCTTCGGTCACACGGGCGCGATCGCCGGTGACGAGATCATCTACGTCGGTGGCGCGAAGATCGTGGACGGCCGACCCCGCTTCGTGGTGGACAGCGCTGCGTGGAGGGGGCGCATCGACCCGGCGAACCCGACGAAGGTCGCGTGGGAAGCGGTGGCCCGTCCTCCGGGCTCTCCAACCTATCGGGCGGCCGGCGCCTCATTCGGTGGTTTCGCAGTCTTCCTCGGGGGTGCGGGCAACCCGTACAACTACAACGGCATCGGGTATGACGGGGCTCCGTCATCGCCCAGACGCCAACTCTTGGCGTACGACCCGCAAGGGGGCTGGATCGGTCTTCTGGCTCCTCCGATCGCAACGATGGATCACCGCAGCCTGGGGGTGGCCGGAGGCCTGGTCTTCCTCGTGGGAGGCATGCTGGATGGTCAGCAGGTGAGCGATCGGGTCTGGTACGCCAAGGTGGATACACTCCTAGCTCAGGTGATCTCATGATCCGCGCACACCGCGTCATCGCCCTCGTCATGACAACCCTGTCGGTCCTTCCAGCGGCGAGCGCCGGACAGGAATCCCTTGCAGACAGGGTGCGTCGGATTCTGTCCGAGACTCCGCTGATCGACGGCCACAACGATCTGCCGGGGCGGATCGCCGAGTTCAGGACGTCGGAGGGTGACGTGGGGACGTACGACCTCCGCGTCAGAGCCTCCGGCGACACGGACATCCCGAGATTGCGGCAGGGCATGGTCGGCGGGCAGTTCTGGTCTGTCCACGTCGACGTGGCTCATCCCCATCCCGTGATCAAGCAGTTGGAACAGCTCGACATCGCGCGACGCATGATCGACGCCTACCCGGACGTGCTCGAGTTCGCGGGCGGCGCTTCAGATGTCGAACGAATTTTCGGCGCCGGAAAGATCGCTTCGCTGTTCGGCATCGAAGGAGGTCACGTCATCGAAAATTCGCTCGGCGCCCTCCGAGCGTTCTACAGCGCCGGCGTCCGGTACATGACGTTGACGCACTTCTCGAATACGGACTGGGCCGACTCGGGAACCGACGAGCCTGTCGCGCACGGGCTCACGGCGTTCGGCGAAGAGGTGGTTCGGGAGATGAACCGCATGGGCATGATCGTCGATCTGGCCCACACGTCTCCCGAGACGATGATGGACGCTTTACGCGTCAGCGACGCCCCGGTCATCTTTTCGCACGCGGCGGCGCGGGCGATTGCCGACCACCCGCGCAATGTGCCCGACGATGTCCTCCGGCTGCTTTCAGAAAACGGTGGGGTTCTGATGCAGCTCTTCTATCCTCCGTACCTCAATGAAGGAGCCGATACGACTGCGAGCATCGCCGATGTGGCGGACCACATCGAGCACATCCGGGCCGTCGCTGGAATCGACCATGTGGGGATTGGCTCCGATTTTGACGGCATCCCCACCTATGTGGAAGGCCTGGAAGACGTCTCCACATACCCCGCGCTCTTCATCGAGCTCGCCAGCCGTGGCTGGTCGGACCGGGACCTTCGCAAGTTGGCCGGCGAGAATATCCTGCGGGTGATGCGCGATGTCGAGACGGTGTCCCGGCAACTCAGGCGCCAGCGGCCGCCGTCGACGAAGACGATCGAGGAGCTGGATGGAAGGCGTGGCCAGACGCCGTAGCGCCGCGCTCCTCGCGCTTACCTCCCACCGCCCCCCACGACGCTGGCCCGATAGTCGAGCGGCGGGTCCCGGTCGCCCAAGAGGGGCTCGTAGACGTAGTCGGGCCCACGGCGCCGCTCGAACTCCGCTCTTGCGGCGCTCAACATGTCCGGGTGCGTGAAGAGGTCGTAGGCTGAGAACGCCAGGGTCTTGGCGGCGTTCACCATGCCCTTGGTGCCGATCTCGGTACCTCCGGCGGCGACCGCCTGCCACGAGTGAGCCGATGTGCCCGGCACCCAAGTGGCCGTCGTGAGGCCGGTGGTGGGTACCTGCCAGCTCACGTCCCCAACGTCGGTCGATCCGCCCGCACCGACCTCATGGACCTCAAAGGGCTTTACCTCCATGGCGGTATCGATTCCGTCTACGCCCGCGGGAAAGCTCTTCTGGATGACCTCGGCGAAGGCGCGCTCCTCGGTCGTGTACGGCACCCCGCCCACGGCCGACAGGTTGGCGTGCATCACTCGTCCGAGAGCCTCGTTGGGAAGCAGGTTGTAGATGCCGTGGATGACCTCGTATTCCATCCGGGTGTCGGTGCCCAGGGCCGCGCCTTCCGCCGTCTTGACCACACGCTCGAACATCGCACGTACTTCGTTCGGGTCAGGATGGCGAACGTAGTAGTAGACCTCGGCGAAGTCGGGGATGACGTTGGGGGCGGAACCTCCGAACGTGATGACGTAGTGGATGCGGCTCGCGGGTGTGACGTGCTCACGCAGCATGTTCACCATGTTGTTCATGGCCTCGACGCCGTCGAGGGCCGACCGGCCGCGCCAGGGAGCCGCGGCTGCGTGCGCCGACTGGCCGTAGAACCGGAACTTGGCCGACTTGTTGGCCAGTGAGGACGAAGCGTCGGCGCTGTTTTGGGCCCCGGCGTGCCAGTGCAGCACCGCGTCCACGTCGTCGAAGAGTCCGGCTCGGACCATGTAGACTTTACCTGCGCCTCCCTCTTCGGCCGGCGTTCCGTAGACCCGGATCGTTCCCGACTCGCCCGACGACTCGAGCCACTCTTTTACGGCGATGCCCGCGGCTGCGGATCCCGTGCCGAAGAGATGATGCCCGCAGGCGTGCCCCGCGACTTTGCCGGGAATGGGATCGCGCTCGGGCGAGCGACTCTGGTTGATGCCGGGCAGCGCGTCGAACTCCCCCAGGATGCCGATCACCGGTCCGCCGTTTCCCCACTCCGCGACGAAGGCGGTCGGGATCCCGGCGACGCCGGACTCCACAGTGAAGCCGGCGTCCCGGAGCATGGCCTGAAGGATTTCCGAGGACTCATGTTCCATGTAGCCCACTTCGGCCAGTTCCCAGATGTCCTGCGCCACCTGAGCGTACCGCGTCGCGTTCGCGTCGATGAAGCGGGCCATCTGCTCCTTAGCGTCCTGGGCCGAGCCGGGCTGGGGCGTCAGGGATACGGGGGCCACCAACGCCAGCGCCAGCGCGGCCAGTTTCGCTCCACTGCGAATCGGCGTCTTCACGGGATCACTTCTCCTTCCGGGCTCTCTCGAACAGGCGAATCGACGGGCCTATCCGTGTCTCACGGAGGGTAGGACGGGTGCCAGTCGGGGACAAGGATCGCCGGCTTCGACGCATCGCTTCCCGCTTGTGGGGGTCCCGCCCCGGGTCTACCGTGCGGTCGGGTGGGTAGGTCCTTCGAGTCATTCTATTCGCCCCGTGCCGTTTTGGCCCCCGAACCCAGATTCCGCCATGAGACACTTCGTTCCCGCCCTGGCAGCCCTGCTCGTGGGCAGTCCGGTCGCCGCTCAGGACCCGATCCCACTTGCCCCCGGACAGGTACACGAAAGCGTGCTCGACGGCGCAGTCATGGTCTATTCGGTGGCGTCGCCCGGAGGTGAGCTCGTGGCCGCGCGCGCCGATCAGCATGGGCTGGATGTACAGATCACCGTCGTGGCTCCTGACGGTTCGACGGTGCGGCGCGTGGATGCGCCCAACGGCGCCTGGGGTCCCGAGGCGATCCTCTTCGACGCGGCCACTGCGGGGACGTACCGCCTCGAGGTGCGCCGGGCCGACGACGCTTCGTACGCCGCGGACGGTGAAGAGATGCACGGCCACGCAGAGGCGGCGAGCTTTTCAATGCGCCTCCTTTCTCGGCGGGCGTGGTCATCGAGTCCGGATCAGCGCGCACAACAACTCCTGAACGCATGGGTCGATGCCTCGGAGTGGGAAGGGGCGCCCGGCGCGGTAGCCGCGGTCGTTCGCGGTGGGGAGCCGATCGCCTCCGCCGCACACGGTCTCGCGAATCTGGAGCTCGGCGTACCGCTGGGTCCGGACACCGCGCTCGACATCGGGTCGGTGTCGAAGCAGTTCACGGATTTCGCGATCTTGTTGCTCGCTCAGCGGGGTCGGCTGGGCCTCGACGACGACATCCGCGAGTACTTGCCGGAGGTGCCTGACTTCGGCACGGCGATCACGATTCGCCACCTCGTGCATCACATGAGCGGTCTTCGCGAGATCTACGGCTCGTTGGCGCTCGCTGGATGGCAGGCAGGCGACGGCATCGCACAGTCCGACGCCCTGGCTCTCGTGTCGCGCCTGAAGGAGCTCAACTTCGAGCCCGGATCCGAGTATTTGTACTGCAATACGGGGTACATGCTGCTCGCGGACATCGTGGGCCGCGTTTCCGGCAAGCCCTTCGCGGACTTCATGGAGGACGAGGTATTCGGTCCGCTTGGCATGGCCCGCACCGAGATCATGTCGGAGAAGGGTCAGGTGATGTGGGGCGCAGCCGAGTCCTACGACCCTCGGCCTCACTCGGGCTGGTCGCGCGTGTACGACAACAGTGGCATCCAAGGAGCCGGAGGGATCTACACGACCATCGGAGACTTGGCCCGGTGGCTGCACAACTTCGACACGGGAGAAGTCGGGGGTGCGGACGTCTTTCGGCAGATGCAGCAGCGCGGAGTGCTGTCCAACGGGGACACGCTGAACTACGGATTCGGGATCAACGTCACCACGGCTCGGGGCGTTCGAACCATCGCTCACGGTGGATCGAGCGCCGGATATCGAGCTTCGTTGACCTATCTACCCGACTACGACATCGGCGTTGTCACGCAGGCCAACTCCCCCGCGGCCGTCCCCCGCGCGCTCGTCGGGATGCTGTTGGAGGCGATGCTCGGTGACGAACTGGAGCCATTGGAGCCCCGGGCTCTAGACGAGGACGCGCGGGACGACTCCGAAGCCGAGCCGTCGTGGACCCCGTCCGTGGCGGAACTGGTGGCTTTCGAAGGCATGTACTTCAGCGCCGAGCTCGAGGCCGTCTATACGTTGCGGGTCGAGGAGGGCGTCCTGCAGGCGTGGCACGTGCGCCACGGAGTCCTCGACATGACCCCGTCGGAGGAAGGTGTGTTCACAGCACCGTATCCGCTTGTTAGCGTGCATATGGAGCGGGATTCCTTCGGCAGAGTGTCAGGATTCCGCGCGACGAACGGCCGAGTGAGAAATCTGCTGTTCGAGCGCCGATGAGTCGCCGGCCGGATCAGGGCGACAGGGAACTGGAGCTCGGCTTCGGATCCGTGCTCTCGGAGGAGGCCCGGGGGCGCCTCCTGAATCGTGACGGACTTCCGACTCCATGACGCTTCGTCCCGCCCTCCCACTCCTTCTCTTCGTGCTCGGGACGGCGTCGGGCCTGCCAGCGCAGATCGACGAGCAGCTCGTCCGAGCCTATCTGTGGCCGGATAATGCCACCGACTTCGCCCGGGCGGAATCTGGAATTCGCGTCGCACCGTGGTCGACGCGTGTAAGCCGCGCGGACATGCACGACCTCGAAGAGATCATGCGTTCGGGCCCACCGATCGCTCCGGACCGGACCGCGACGCTGGGGACGTCCCTGAACGAGCTCCTCGTTTCCACCCCCGGTGACCGGAGTGTGCCGGTTTGGGTTCGTCTCCCGACCGGCTACACCCCCGACCGCCAGTGGCCACTCATGTTTGCCATGCACGGGGGACCGCCGGGAAGTGTGGAAGGCGCCATCCGAAGCGCTCTGCGCATGATCGATGTGTGGGCCGAGGCGGCTGAGGCCGCCGGTTGGATCGTGGCGTCTCCGGCCATGGTCGACGTCGTTTCACGGGATGGTCGCACGCAGGACCGGCTTCCCTACGAGATCTTCCAGCCCGAGGAGGCGCGTGCCGTCATCGACGCGGTGCGGGCGCGATTCAGCGTCGACCCGGATCGGATCGTTTCGACGGGGATCTCGCTCGGCTCGAACTTTTCGATCGCGTATGCCGCCGCGCACCCGGATTGGCTATCGGCGATCGTTCCGGTCTCTACGGAGGGCGACTCCCGTGAGCACGTGCTTCGCAACCTCGCGCCCGTGCCCGTCTATCTGCTCGAAGGCACTCAAGATCGAAACATCCGAGGGGTCAGCGGTCCCCGCGCGTTGAACGACATCCTCACCGCGTTCGGCAATGACCTGGTCTATCGGGAGTTCAGTGATCGAGCGCACGAGGGGTTCTCAGAGCACTATCCGGACGTCCTGCGCTGGCTGGATAGCCGTCCTCGCGTGCGGGACCCGCTGGACGTACTGCGCATGCCGCATTCCGGAATTGCGGCCCCCGGTCGGCGCGTGCACTGGATCGAGTCCCGTGACCGACAGGGGGTGGTGAGCGCCCGTGTCACAGGTGCGACAGAAATCCGGATCGCCGCCCGCTGGACGGGCGCTGTCCTGCTGTACCTCAACGACGGGATCGTCGACCTGGACCGACCGATCACCGTGTACGTGAACGGCCAGCGAGTGTTCGAGGGACGGCTCGAGCGGTCGATGCTCGTTGCGCTCGAAGGAGCGCGTGCACTGGGCGACGAGCGTCGCGTCTATCCGGTCCGGCTGGAGGTAGACGTACCGCGTACGCCGGGTGCGGTCGAGGCCGGGGTCGCGCTCTGGGAGGAGTTGGCGCCGACGCACGCCGAGGGCACGCTCTCCTTTTGGGAGATGTACGCGGTGCGGGCGCTCGAAGAGCGCTTCGGCACCGTGGGCTTCACGGGGGAAGAGATCCCCCTGCCGTCGGACACCGAGCCTATCGCGCCCGAGCAGGTCGCGATCCGGGTGACGGCTGTGGAGGCAGGGAGTGGCGCCGAGCGGGCAGGACTACGGCCTGCGGATGTTCTACTGGCGTTCGGGGGCGAGCCCTTCTACGGCGGGCGCGGCGGCGTTGAGGGCTTGCACTTCTGGCTCGTGCGTGAACTCAGAAGCCATGAGCAGGAATACGGGCTGCGGGTGTGGCGAGAAGGGCGCGTAGTCATGCTCCACGGTGGATTTTCATTGGGGCCCTACCGGATGCCCGTTCCCTGACGTCGGAAGCCCGCACGGAGCCTTTCTTTCCGGTAGCTGCCAAGCGCACGAGCCGCGAGCTCACCTCTCCCGTGCGGGCAGGTCGAGCGTCCTTCGCACCGTCCCGGCTTTTTCCGATTCGACGACGATGGTCGCGCGCGCCGGTCGTGAATCGTCTCGAATACGGATCGTCCAGCCGACCGTATTCTCCTCAGCGGCCCCTCCCCGCGTTCCGGGAAGCACACCCAACGAGACCACCGCCTCACCAAACACCAACTCGGCGTTCACCAGCTCGAGCCTGACCTGCACGGGCTTGGCGATGCCGAGCACTTCCGTTGCGTGTACGGTCGCGGTGGCCATCCATCCGACGTTGGCCACGCGAACGTCGACGCCGTAGAGTCTTCCAGACGGAGTCAGGGTGGCGTCGATGATGGCTACCTGCGGTGTCTTCTCGGCGAAGGTCAGGACCCAACGCACGTTGCGATCGACTTCGCTCGCGATCATTCCGTGGGGAGGGTTCGACGTCGACCAGCGATCCCAGCCTCCCAGCTCCACCGGGCCGAGATCCGGGTGGTCGAACGGATACCAGTCGATGAAGCCCGTGCCGTCCAACACTTCGTCGTTCCAGGCGAAGAGGGCGTCTTGCCCCTCACCGATCGCGTGCGCCCACATCTCCGTCGTGAACGCGAGCACACCGAATTCCTTGGACGCCCAGTCGTTGAAGACGCCGTGCCCGGGGCTCATCAGGTCCACGATGGTCTTCTTCTCGAAGGCGAAGTTCGCGTAGCCGGTAATCGCCACGCCATCCTCCGCGATGGCGCGGTAGGCGTCGAGGTCCGCGGCGGGGAAGTTCCAGTCCTGATCCGCGAGCGTGGGGAAGCGCAGGATCAGCCCGCCGCTCGTATGGAACGTGTGGATGGCCGCGATGTGCGGCCGCGCCGTGATGTACGTCACGAGGGCATGCGTCTCGGGCTCGGAAAGGGGGAAGGGGCCGGACGCGAACTGCGCTGCGCTCCAGTTGGCCGGGAAGTTCCGGTTCAGATCGACGCCCCCCACGCGGTCCTCGTTGAAGCGTCCGTCGCCATCGTTGTCGATGCCCTCGCCCATCAGCCGAAAGCGTGGCCCCCCGGGCGCATCCTCGCGAACGCGAACCATGCGACGGGAATCGGCGGGGTGCACCGTCCAGTCGCCCTCGGGATCCAGCACGCGCATCTGTAGAATTCGGCCATCGCCGTCCAGATCCTCCGGTGGGTCCTCATCGGCGACTCCGTCTCCGTCTTCGTCGACGGGCCGGACGTTCCAGCGATGGTTTTCAGGCGTGTCCACGGAGATCGCGCGTCCGTCGGGGTTCACGATGGGCACGAAGTACCATGCGCGCCCGTCCAGCAGCTCGGTGAGGGCCCGATCGTGGCCGTGAGCTCCGACGATTCGGTCGAGAATGGCCAGCGCCCCTTCGCCGCCCAGCACCTCGCCACCATGGATGTTGCCGTCCACGTAGAAGCCCGGCTTCTCTGCCGCGAGCCCCGTCCCCGGGTTGTTCACGTCCACGGCCCAGATCGGTCGTCCTTCACGGCTGCGACCGATCACGGCAACGGTCACGAGCTGCGGATACTCCGCCGCCAACTTCCACAGGTAGGCGCCGATCTCGTCCAGCGTGTGGTAGTGGTCGAACTCGATCAGCCCTGTGCCTTGGGCGGCCGACGATGCGGGAAAGAGAAGCGCCCCGGCGAGAAGGAGCGAGTAATGTGAGAAACGGCGCATGGTGCCT
The DNA here is from genome assembly GCA_022564535.1 of Gemmatimonadota bacterium. The sequence continues at coordinate 4,872 of JADFLD010000004.1, read as the reverse complement.
CGACTTCGTCCGAAGAGCGGTTCGGGCCAGTGAGGCAGCTTTCATGCACGAAGGCGGCCTGGCAAGGGGCGAGCTTGTCCACCGAAGGCGCCGGTCCTACCCTGCGACCGACCTCACGGGTCTGGCGAATCGTGCATCCCTCGACCGGAATGACCTCATGCGCTCGACACTACGGAAAACACTGCCGGCCCTTCTGGTCGGTCTTACGCTACCCATGGCCGTGCACGCCCAGGATCCTGGCATCGACGCCGCCGTCGAGCGTTTCGTCGAACAGATCATCGAGCTCAGGCATCAGATCCATCAAAACCCGGAGCTGGGCAACCGCGAGTTTTTGACCGCCGCGCTCGTGGCGGACCACCTCAGAGGATTGGGGTTCGACGAAGTCATCGTCGATGTCGCACATACCGGGGTCGTGGGCATTCTTCGCGGGGGGCTCCCGGGCGACACGGTTGCCGTCCGAGCCGACATGGACGCGCTACCGGTAACCGAAGATACGCCATACGCGTTCGCGTCTACGGTGCGCACAGATTATCTGGGCCAGGAGGTCGGTGTGATGCACGCCTGCGGACACGATGTGCACACCGCGGTCCAGCTCGGCGTTGCGTCCGTGCTCGCATCCATGCGTAGCGAGATTCCTGGGGTCGTGAAGTTCATCTTCCAGCCCGCCGAGGAAGGCCCTCCGCCGGGAGAGGTGGGTGGTGCCGATCTGATGATACTGGAAGGCGTGCTCGAGAATCCGCGCCCGTCCGCGATTTTCGGCCTCCATACGCTTGCGGCGATGGAAGTCGGGAAGCTCGGGTACTCACCGGGCCCAGCGCTTGCGGCGGTAGACCATTTCACCATCCGCATCATCGGCCAGCAGTCGCATGGCGCTTATCCGGAACTGGGCGTCGACCCCATCGTGATGGCGTCTCAGGCCGTCATGGCGCTACAGACGATCCGCTCTCGCAACCTGCCTCCTCTGGAGCCGAGCGTGATCACGGTGGGCATCATGCGTGGCGGAACCCGCTTCAACATCATTCCCGACGAGATGCGGCTCGAGGGCACTGTTCGCACCTACTCACCTGACGTTCGGGACACGGTCGAGCGACGCATGGGGGAGATTCTGGCGGGCATTACGGCCGCGGGCGGCGGTAGCTACGAGCTCGATTACGAGCGTGGGTCTCCGGCGACGATCAACGACCGTGCGTTGGCCGCGAGAATGGCCCCCACGCTCAGCAGGGTCGTGGGTGCCGAGAACGTGGAGGTACTCGACCCCGTGATGGGTGGTGAGGACTTCGCCTATTTCGCGAACGAAATCCCGGGCTTCTTCTTCCGACTGGGAATGGTCGCGCCCGGCGTCGAGTCGGGTGGGCACCATACGCCGACGTTCCAGGCGGACGACGCGTCCGTGTCCATCGGCATGAGGGCGATGTCGAATCTTCTGTTGGACTACCTGAGGAATCGGCCGACGACCGAGTAGACTCTCGGTCCTGACTAGACCGCCATCAGGGATAGCAGGAGCACGGCGACCATCACCACGCCTGACATGAATCCGTATGCAGCCGATACGAAGACGAACTTGGCGACGGTCTTCAGCCACGATTCTGCGTAGAAGCGTTTCATTCCCAGCAGCAAGTAGGGTGGGACGGCGAGTAGAGAGATCTGCAACAACCCTGTGATCCAGCCGAGACCCACGGCGTCGGGCAACAACATGAACGCTACGACGAGGAATACGAACGAGTAGTAGTAGACCGTGAAGACGAGGTGTTGCACGTACAGCCGACGTCGGTACACCATCTTGAGCAACACCGCGAAGGCAGGAAGAAGAAAGAACATCGCTTTCGCGAGCCAGTCGACGAAATCGCGGGTAAATGCCCTGCTGTCCTGGTCCGCGCGCTGGAGGCCCTGGATCATGCGAGTCTCTAATCGTCGCTCGAAACTCATCTCGCCCGTCTCCTGGGAGTCGGCGGTCGGAGTGGTTTCGGTTTCGGCTTCGGCTTCGGTCTGCGATGCTCCGGGCGCGGCATGGATGGCATTCACGCCCACGGTGATATCACTGTTAAGCCCAGAGCCCAGCGTCATCAGAAGGAACATCGCGACGCTCGCGAACACGTAGAGCCGAACCGGTGGAACGAAGCGCGCCCGATGCCCCGCTACGTAGTCGCGTGGAACCGCACCCGGCTTGAAGAAGAGCGGCTTCAGGGTAGTCAGAAGCCGTGAATCGAGAGAGAGAGCTTCGCTGGCGAAGTCCTGTGCGAACTCGCGCACCGGAACGTTGAACTCCTTCGTCCGCTGTCCGCACTGGGAACAGAAGTCACCCTCGATCGGGGTGGCGCAGTTCGCACAGTTCATCGGCACGGCGGGTGGCCTCAGGGTCCAGGGAGGAAGCGGCGCAAGTTGAATCGCACGGACGTCGGACGCCAGGTGGAGAGTCCTGAAGGGACCCGGTTGCTGTGCGGCCGATACTCCCTCGCGGGGTATGGAGGATCGCGTCGCTACCTATCCCCCCGACCCCTCTCCTTCCACCTGGGCCAGCAGGTCCCGAATCTGCGTGTCGTCGGGTGCGAAGTCGACCGCTGAGTAGAGCGCTACGAGGGCCCTTTCAGTTTCACCCAGTTGGATATGCGCGACTGCCTTGTAGAAATACGCCAGCGCCATTCCCGCGTCGTAACGGATCGCCTCGTCGTACTCCCCGATCGCGGCTGCGAACTCGGACCGGCGCAGATGCATGTTGCCCAGGTTCAGGTGCGCGAGCGACTCGCTCGGACGCGCCTCGATCGCTTGCCTGTAGACTGCCTCTGCTTCGTCCTGCCGACCCGACGACTCCAGGAGAAGCCCGAGGTTGACCAAGGCGACAGAGTTGGTGCCATCGAGCTGCACGGAGCGGATGTAGTGCTGCATCGCTTCTTCAGCCCGTCCGGTCTCGGCGTAGGCCGCGCCCAGGTTCAGTAGCGTCTCGGAGTCGGACGGCAGCACGGTTGCCGCTGTCTCCAAGGCCGCGACATACGCAGGGAGATCGTTCTTGCGCCGGTACATGTCCGCAACCAGCGTCAGCACCAGCGCCCACCTGCTTCGAAGTCGTTCCCCTCTGGGGGCGGGAGCGCGCAGCGCCTCGTCGAGAAACGCCCTCGTCATCACTCTCCCCTGGACCCTAGCTCTGCAGCGCCTTCCGCATGATCGCTATATCCGTATCGAACGAAGATGGGTCGAGCGGCCCGAACGAGAAACGGAAGAAATCCCTCAGCGGCGACTCCTGTCCACGCCGGGCCATGTCGCAATCGGTTCCCTCCAGTATGGCGGCTCCCTCCGGGAACAGTCGAAGGTTCAGCTCCTCGGCCGTGAATCCTCTCGGAAGACGGCACCAATGGTAGAAGCCACCGTCGCCTGAGAACAGCTCGAGGCCCAGCTCCTGGAACGCGTCACCGTAGCGGGCACGTTGTCCACCGTAAAACGCGGGTACGGCCTTGCGAGCCAGCTCGATCCGTCGCTCGCCGAGGAGTTCCACGGCGAAACATTGTGAGGGGTGTGAGACGCCGCCCATGCCGAACGAGGAGAAGTTGGACAGGATCTCGATGTGCTCGCGCGACGCTACGATCCAGCCGATGCGGATGCCGGGGGCCTGGAGACCCTTGGTGGCGGCCCCCACGACGAAGAGGTTGGATTCGTCGATATCGTCCACGTACCTCAGTGCGCTCACCGGCTCGTCGTGGAACATCTCGTAGGCTTCGTCCACGAGGACGCCGACGTGGTCCGAGCTCGCTGCGGCGACCAGACGCTCGAGGTCGTCACCGCCCCGAGTCACGCCCGTCGGGTTGCACGGGTTGCTCAGGATGACCAGCGACCGGTCTTCTCCTCCCTCGATATAGTCTTCGATCCGGGGTAAGAAGCCATTCTCCACTGTGCTCGGTACCAGCGTGTAGCGGCGTCCCAGAGCCTCCAGCATGTCGTAGTACGGGGTGTACTCAGTGGAAGCGATGCGGATCGGGATCTCCGGATCGAGAAAAAGCAGCGTGGAGACGATCGCGGGCCGCCCTCCAGCGAACACCATGACGTTCTCCGGTGCGATATCCGCCCCGTACCACCGGCGATAATACGACGCGATCGCTTCTCTGAGCGACGGCATGCCCCACGCCTTCGGATACCGCAGATCGTCGGAGGACACGTGGACCGACGACGGCATCTCCGGCCCACCCGGAAGTTGGACGGTTCTGGGGAAGCCCTGGCTCCAGGGGTGCGTGCCCTCTTCCCCCATATAGGTGCCGAACGCCTCGAAGAAGGCGTACAGGGTCTCGTAGATGCCCATGGGGCGGACGTAGCGCAGGAAGCTGCTCATAGTGCGATGATCACGTAGAGGGTGAAGCCGGCTTCCGACGTGTCGTGCGTACCGTCATACGCGCTGTACCCCGCGGGCGTCGAGATCGAATCCTACTCGTTCGATGATGGCCGTAAGCTCGCTTCGCGTGTAGTCGTCAAGCTGCAGGCCCGGCGGGCGAATGAACGTCGACTCGATGATGCCACGTCTGTGATAGACGAACTTTCGGTAGGCCAGGCCGATCTTGGGCTGAAACTCGTACCGGATCAGCGGTACGTAATGGTCGAAGATCTCCGCCGCGCGTGTGGAATCGCCGGCCCGGAAAGCGTCGTAAACCGCGACCAGCACTTCCGGCCACGCGAACCCGGTCATGATTCCGCGCGAGCCGCGTTGCAGCTCCTCCAGGAAGTAGACGCCGCCCAGGCCCCCGAAGATTCCGATGGAGTCGGGCGCCAGGGCCTGAATGCGGCTCAGCTTCGCGAGAACAGGAGGGTCCTCGAGCTTGATGTAGCGTACGCCGTCGATTCCGTCGGCCATGCGGGCGATGAGCTCGGCGGACAGGAGGGTGCGGAAGGATT
>JADFLD010000198.1 GCA_022564535.1 Gemmatimonadota bacterium | reverse complement strand
TGCTCGGCGCGAACCACATCCCAGCCGCCGTAGTTAAGGTCGTCGGGCTGCCAGCCCTGCCGCTCGGTCAGTTGAACGCGGACGAGGTCGTCGACCGTGTGAAACGGCTGTTCTCGCCGAAGCGACACGATGCGTCGAGCGAGGACCGGACCGACGCCAGGCAGGCGTTGCAGGGCCTCGATGTCAGCGCGATTCAAATCGACGCGCAGGACCCGGCCGGAGCGCGCCCGACGTCGGCCCGTGCGCGGCGGTGGCGGGGAAGTGAGATCGAGCGATGAGGCGAATTTTCGAACCAGCGTCGGCCCGATTCCACGCACGTCGGCTAGGTCTTCGGGACGGTGGAACACGAGTCCGCTGTCCCTGGCCGCCACGATCGCTGCGGCGACGACGGGCCCCACGCCCGGAAGCCGGTCCAACTCCACTTCGCTCGCCCGATTCGGGTCGATTCGCTCGTCGGCCGACAGGGGGCGACCGCGACGCTCGCCCTCGTCCGCGGCCTCGAGCGTCGCCTCAGAGAGGCTCTCCAGAACGTTGTCGCTACCCGCGACCTCCTCCTGCGGCTGCCTGGACCACCCCCACCGCACCGCGCTAACGGCGAGAAGAATCAGTGCTGCGCGGCGGAGCGACCGAGTCTCGTTGTCATGCATGACCTACGATCGTCGCAGCCTGCGGGCCCCGCCATGCCGCGATGGGTTCCTGCTAGCGAAGCGGCAGAACCCCGGCCGCGAAGTCCAGTTGGCCGAAAATGCCGATCTGGAACTGAGTCGAGCCCGTCTGTTGGCCCACAAACGATTGTCGATCGTCATAGCTCACTTGAAGACCGAACTCGAACCCGCCCACGCTGGTGTCGAGCGACATACTCGCCGTCCGCGTCACCTGGTCTAGAAACGCGACACAGGCGTCCCCCGCGACCGTGGTCCGGCAATTCCGCTCCGTCGCGTACGCCACGAGGAGCGAAAGCTGAATCGGCCGATCCAGTCGGCGCGCGAGGACTCCCGCCGGAAGAAGCTGGCTCCGCAACGAGAAGCGGTGGGTCGACTGCTCTCGCTCCGTATCACCGGTGGGATCATGGCCGCGCCCCCTCCGGAAAGCTCCGCGGTACGTCGTCACGAGTGTCCTCAACCAATTGATCGACACGCTCACGGGAATCTGAACGTCCTCGTCGAATCGCCGTTGGCTCGCGCGTCCTCCGAACTCGATCGCGCGCTCCGTCCGAACGATGCCGGACGAGAGGTTGATCGCTTGGATACCCATGAAGCGCGGCGGATGCAGAGTCGGTAGCGTCGCCTGTACGTCTGGCCAACTCCGTTGCACCGTGCTCCTGTCACTTCGTGTATCCAACGTCACCGCTTCGGACCGCAGGTACGCGACCTGCACTCCCGCGCCGCCAGGCAACGTGACTCCGGATCCCATTCGCCAGCTCGCACGGTTCGTGAGCGTCGCCGCGGTGTCCGCATCGATGAAACGATACGCATCACTGCCACCGAACCCGAGTTGATAGTCGAAGCGAGGATCGACGGGATCGCGGTTGAAGCGCGAAGTGATCCCGTCCCTATAAGTGACGCTGAGCGGCCGCAACGCGCTCACGATGGCTCTCAGCTGAGCGACGTCGGGGTCTTCTCCATCGGACGCCTCACCGAACCATGTCGTGGCGAGAGCCGCTGGACTGATTGCCACGGTCGCGCCCCAATCACGCTGCCCTCTCGCGTTGCGCGTGAGCGCCAGCGTAGTATCGGCACCCGCCGGCGTACGCTCTACGAAGTTGGTGTTCCGTTCCGACTGATAGACCGTCCGCCAATCGAAGTCGTTTCGCAGCCAGGAGAAGAACGTCGGGCGAAATCCCAGATCGGTGCGCAGGGTGCGCAGGGTCTCCCAACCGAGGTCGAGCCCCACCCACCGAGCCCTCTCCGCGTCGACGAGCCGCTGGACGTCCGGGTCGGTCGTGGCCCGCTCCGCAGAAAGCAGATCACGGACCGAAAGCAGACTCAGATCAGCCGTGAGAGGGGGCAATGGCCGCAACCGGACATCCGCCGCGATCTGAACGAATTTCCGCGGCGCGAGCGTCGCTATCGCCTGATCGTCGTCGGGATTGTAGACGATCCTCTCGAAGCGGAAGACTCTGCTGTCCTGCTGAAAGTAGGACGTACCGAGCGAGACCCGCTCAGGGGTTAGTCGCAAGCGGGCGTCGGCAACCTTGTCCTCCAAGAAGCCAGGCAGGAGTGTGCGGACCACGCCTCTGGCAAAGCCGGGAATCAGGCTGACCTCGACGGATTCCGGGTCGCGGGCCCATCCGGCCGCCGCGTCGAGGGTGCCGGAGTCGTGTTCGGTCGTGACCGTCGACCCCTTCGAGGAACTGTACGACGCGCGCGCGTCCAGCCCATCCACGAGGAAGCTCAGGATTGGGTTCGCTGTCCGCGTCCGCTTTCGAAAGGAGAAGCCGACGCGGGTCTGGCGCGCCTCCGTGGCCCTGAGACCGGTGATCTCGTGCGCGCGCACGTCGGAGTTCGCCAACAGAATCGGCTCCTGGCTCGACCTCGCCAACTCGAAGAAGACCGGGAGGTCGATCCCCCACCCACTCGGCAGCCAACGATCGATGGCCAAGGTGGAGTACAGGTTGAGGGTCCGATCATCTTGATAACTCGGCTGATCGCGAAGCTGCCGGAAGAAAGCACCGCGGTTCGTGAGGTTGAGCCGCGTGGTGAACACCCCCGCCCCGTCGAACATCATGTTGAAGGAAGCTGCGACGCCGGGGTCGCGCACCGGCCTGCCGAGTCGCAGTTCGTCCACCCAGATTTCACCGGTGATCGGGGCGGCGCCCTCGTTCCATACGCCCATCGAGATCTCGCGCACCGCCGCGAGATTCGGCGCCCGGCCACGGTCGGCGAGCACGACGGCATATGTCGAATCCGCGGACCATATCATGACTGGTGGGTCCCCCGGAGCACGAGGCGCGAGCGAGAGCTCCTCCTCCGCTTGCCGCCGTAAGTCGAGCCACGTCCCGAAGTCGATGACCACCTCGGGGAGCCAATCGGCCGGGGTGAGCCCCGCGCGGGTCGGTGGGCTGAGCTGCGTCCTGTAGAGATAGAAGTTCTCCGAGTCGCTGCCGACCTTGAAGAAGAACCGGATCGGCCGTGTCGGACCGAAGTCTCCGTCCCGTGCGACGACCCAGAGCCGTGCTTCACGGTACGAGAGGAAATTCCGAGGCCTCTGCGGGAAGCGATGATACACCTCGGCCCGGGCTCCGACGGGGATGTCCTCGAAGACGATCCCGAGGGATCTCTCGTTGAACTCGATGCCCTGCCCCGTGAACGCTTGTGTCGGATCCACCAACTCCTCGAGCACACCGGGGGGAGAGACATAGTCCTCACCGTCGGTCACCCGCGAGATCGATGACACCTCGACGCGTCCCATCCCGGAGAGCGTATCACCGACGATCCCGTCGAGCACACCCTCCCCCGACCGCTTGATCCACCGGGACCCCACGAGGCGCATTCGCGCGATCTGTACCTGGCCGGGCGACCCCGTTACGATGAGTCTGAGATGGCGCACCGCACGCAGATCGGCCTCGCCGATGGTGCCGCCCACCTCGATCGCTGCGGCCCCACGGATCGGGACACGGTAGAGCTGGAAGTCCGTTCCCGTCTCCGCGGTGGACCGCTCCAGGAAGGGAGACGCTCCATCGAGGGTCACGACGTAGCGTAGGTGACGCTCGGACGTATCCAAGTTCCCGTCCGCATCCAGATCCTCGGTGTCGGAACGTCCGTTGCCTCGAGTGCAAATCGCCCGCGAATCACCGATCCGATAGATACGGCCACGTTCTGCCACGCAATCCTCACCCCATGCACCGAGGGCATCCGTGACATCGCTCCAAATTTCTCCGAGACGGGGATCCGCCTCCTGATCGAGCAGACCCAGGCCCCATTTACGACCGTCGGGTCGCAGACCGGTCGTGTTCCCTAGCGGGTCCATGAAGAAGGCATCCTCGCTCAGGGTGCCAAGATCGATGACGAGGGAAAGCGATGCGTCGGCCGAAGCGTAAAACTCGAGAAACTCCGTCTTGGTGAGGTCGAGACCATTGGTGGACAGCGACGTCATCGTGGACCGCCAGCCACGCGCGCTCCCCGGGTTTCGTCCAAGAGAAAGGAGAAGGCCCGGCTCACGAATCTCGGATCCCGCGACCCGGATCTGGTGGTCGATGTCGACGCTGGGGAAGAGTCCTTCGTGAACCCCGAGGCTGTCACCGGTCGTCGACTGGATGACCCAAGTGTGCTGCCACACGAGGGGGGCAGCCGTCGTCTCGTCCACGACGCCAGGCAATACGGCGTCGGCTCCGTCCCGGAAGGATGGGGCGCTCCCGAGGATCCAGTTCGGCGACCGTAGCGATATCGGCAGTTGGGCCGCCCCATCGAAGTCGTCGACGAATCCCTGGCCGAGCGTGTTCGGATTCGGAATCGACAAAGCGACTTCTGCGTCGATGGAGAACGTGGACGAGCCCTCGAAGTTCAGACCCGGCATGCCCTCGAGAACCCGATCCATCCACGACACCGACGTATCGTAGCTTCCGCTCAGGCCACCGAGGAGCGCAGCGCCCGGCTCGGTTCCGAGAATCGGCCGCGTGACCACCGAACGCTCCGACTGATAGAGGCCCAAGAAATCGATGCCTCCCTTCGATCCGAGGTCCGCATGGGTCCGGACTCCGAATACCTGAGTCGGTGTCACTTGAAAGAGCGACCTCTGCTCCCAGGTGGCGCGGATCGACGCGCCCGGTGCCGCCGCGAAAAGAACATCGGGATCGAGGAGTCGTACCTGGCCTACGTCGTAGTCGATTTCGTAATCGACGCCGGGGGTGAGCACTCGGTCTCCCAGCATGATCCGTTCGCTCCCGTCCCGGATACCGAATGCGCCCAGTGAGAACGATGAAATGACCCCTTCGCTTCGGATTCGGTACGCGAACGTCAGCCGGAACCGACCCGCGTTGTCACGCTCGAACGGATCTTCCTCGAAGTAGATTCTAGAGTTCGCGTCGTCGCCCAGAATCTGCGCAGTGGTGGTCTCGCTCAAT
>JADFLD010000197.1 GCA_022564535.1 Gemmatimonadota bacterium | reverse complement strand
CCGCAAACGGAACCTTGAGACGGTTCAGCGCCTCGAGGAGATCGCTGACGTTGGGCAGGCGTTGCTCGGCCGCGTCCAGTGCCACGAATCTCTGCACCTCGAAGGGCTGCACGGGAACCGTTCCGTCGGCCAGAGGATTCGCCACCGTCACGGTCAACCCGGCCTGCGATATAACGACCGGGGATATCCTCGTATCCCCCGTGACGACGATCGTTCCCGTCCGCCGGTTGATGGTGACACGGGTCTCGTTCGATTCCATCAGGATCGGCGTCCGCTCGATGTCGCGAATCCACGAGGCAATATCCCCGCGTTGATGCCTCGGCACGAGTATCACGATGTTCTTGCTGTCGAGGGCCAGCGCTACGCGTTCGACATCCGCCGAGACGCTCAGCTCCTTATCGACGGCCTGCGCGATGGCGGCGGCCATGGCCCACCCCGCATGCGCGTCATCCAATACAACCGTCACGTAGGTCTCATCGGCCTTGATCCAGCCATGGCTCATACCGGTGGAGCGGAGTTCGGCCCCGGTGGCCACGACGTCCATCATCACGTCTCGCTCCATTCGGGCACCGTGACGAATGATTCCAGATGTCGGCACGCTGGCACTCACAAAGACCGCGCCGGCGGCAAACCCGAACAACGTTTCCACTCCGCGATCGTGATACACCAACGGCGTGGCGAGCAGCCTTCCACCTTCCAGGCTCTTTGCAGCCAGCGCCGTTACGGCGACGTCCAACAGCTCGCCTTCGCGTACGCCTTCGGAATGCTGCTGAGTTGGTCGCGAGGTGAACGCTATGTACTCGGGTTCGGGCCCTTCCCGATCATACTGAGCATCAACCTGTTCCTCTGGTTCAGGGATGATTGGTTCGGGCTGCAGTTCCTGATGATCGCGGTGGGGTTCCTCGGCAAGGAGTTCGTACGCTGGCAGCGGGAAGGACGCCGCGTACACATCTTCAACCCGTCAGCGTTTTCGCTGGGCCTGTTTTCGCTCGTCCTGATCGCGACGGGGACGACGGACCTCACCTGGGGTGCGGATATCGCGTCGACACTTACGCTGGCGCCACGGATCTACCTGGCCCTGTTCCTCCTCGGCCTCGTCGTGATGTACTTCTTCTCGATCACGCTGGTCGCCGCTACGGCGGCGGTCGCTCTCTTCGGGTTGAGCGCACTGTATTCGGCCTGGTCTGGTGTCCCGTACTTCCTGGACTCGGAGATTCCCGCCGCGGTTTTCCTCGGACTTCACCTGCTGATCACGGACCCGTCGACGTCACCCAGAACGCCGCTCGGCAAGACGATGTTCGGAGGCCTCTACGGCGTTGGCGTGTTCGCCTTGTATGCGATTCTCGGAGCCGCGGGCGTCCCGACATTCTACGACAAGCTTCTGTGCGTGCCACTTCTGAACCTCAGCGTGCTCGGCATCGACCACCTGGTCCGCTCACTCGAGGAGCGAGGCCTCACCACCCGTCGCGAAGGCACGTGGACCCCAAACCGTCTCAACCTGGCTCATATCGCCGTTTGGATCGCGTTCTTCGGCGCGATGACGGCCACCCAAAGGACGGACGGACGCCATACCGGCGACGGGGTCCCCTTCTGGGAAGCGTCGTGCGAGCAGGAGCGGCGCAACGCGTGCGCCCGGCTCCTGCAAATTGAGGGCACCTACTGCGGTGACAACTCGGCGTGGGCGTGCAACGAGCTGGGGGCGCACCACTCGGAAGGGCGGATCACGGACGCGGATTCCGACGTCGCGTTTCGATACTTCGCCCGCGCATGCGAGCTTCGCTTCCAGGCGGCTTGCCTGAATCTCCTCGAACCGGGGACCGTCGCCCGCGGAGCTCCGAAGGCCCTCGACCTGCGACTGCTGCTGAGGGAGGGAGGCCTGAACCTCATGCAGATGCCGGAGCGGGATCTCTATGCGAGGGCGTGTGAACACGGTTGGAGCTTTGCTTGCGGGCCCGCGGCGGCGTCATGAGGGACAGTCCGAAGAAGCAGTCGAGGCCATCCGCTACACCCTCGGGACACGAGGAAGCCGACCCCCGACTCATCGCCGGCACCGCCGTCGCGTTCATCGTGGCTACGTGGGGAGCACTGTACGTCTCCCAGTCGCTTTCAGAAACGGATGCGACCGAGCGGAACGCTCCCATCGCCGACGTCGCGGGCTTCTCCAGGGACGCCTGGTTCCTTCCCGACGACGACCTCCTCGGCTTCGTCGAGATTCCGGCCGGACCCTTCGTCATGGGAAGCGACCCCGCGGTCGACTCCCTCGCCTTCGAGTTGGAGGCATGGGGGGCTGGACGGGTACAAGGGATCGTGGACCTGCCCGTATTCTTCATCGGACGCTACGAGGTGACCGTCGCCCAGTTCGCCCGATTCGCTCGCTCGGCCGGATACCGACTCGTCGAGGAAGCGACGCTGCACCGGCCTCTCGACCACCCCGTCACCTCGGTCACGTGGACCGATGCGCTGGCCTACGCACGCTGGCTCGACACGATGCTGCGGGGATCCGAATCCACACCCCCGGAGTTGGCGCGCCGACTTGAAGAAGGATGGCGGGTCAGCCTGCCTACCGAAGCTCAATGGGAGAAGGCGGCGCGCGGTGGGGATGCGCGCATCTATCCATGGGGAAACGAGCCCCGCGCAGATCACGCGAACTTTCGCAGCCGCGGCACGACCCCCGTCGGAAGCTTCGACTGCCCCGCCTGCGCGCACGGGCTGGCCGACATGAGCGGGAACGTGTGGGAGCTCACGCAAAGCCCCTACCAACCCTACCCGTACGACGCATCCGACGACGCGGACGACCTCGAGTCGGCGGCACTGTGGGTCATGCGAGGTGGATCGTTCGGCGATCCCGAGCAGCACATCCGCGTGGCCAATCGAGGCGGTGTGGATCCGGGCGCGCGGGAGACGTTCATAGGGTTCCGCGTCGTGATTTCGCGGCCGGGGTCCGGGTAGGGACCTCGAACGAAATCAGGTCTGGCGTACGGCGGCTGCCCCCGCGGAGATCATCTGCTCCACCTCTTCCTTACCATATCCCAGCTCGGCCAGAACCTGGAGCGTATGCTCACCTCGCGCGGGTGGCGCACCTTCGGCGCGAGGCCGCGCCCCGTCCAGGCGCAGCGGGAGCGACACGTCCCTGTAGTCGGGCAATTCCGGGTGCGGTGTCCGGGGCAGCATTCCGGACGCAGCGACCTGAGCGTCGGCGACGACCTCCGGGATCGTCTGAATCGCCGAGGCCGGCACCCCGTGGAGCTGCGCTCGCTCGAGCAGCTCCGCCGTAGACAACTCGACGGTTCGCGCTTCGACGAGCGTGTCGAGTGCGTCCCGATTCGACACCCGATCCGGGTTGGTGGCAAAGCGCGGGTCTTCAGCCAAGTGCTCGAGTCCGAGCGCCACACACAGACGGCCGAAGATCATGTCGTTGCCTGCCGCGATCATCACGTGACCATCGTCCGTGGAGAAGGCCCGATAGGGAGCGATCGCACCGAGGCTCGAGCCCATTGGGCCTGGCGCATCGCCCGTGGCCAGGTATCCCATCATGTGATACGACACCCAGGCCAGCGACGTATCCATGAGCGCCACATCCAAGCGCGCGCCCCGGCCCGTCGCCTCCCGTGTGCGCAGGGCCCCGAGGATGGCGATCGCTCCCCACATGGCGGTCCCGAAGTCGACGACGGAGCCCCCCACCCGGGTCGGAGGTGAGTTCGGGTGTCCGGTCACGGACATGATCCCCGAATACGCCTGCATGAGCGGATCGTATCCCGGCTGCTCACGCATGGGGCCCTCTGGTCCATAGGCGCTGACCGACAGATGGACGATGTCGGCACGCAGAGCACGGATCGCCTCGTAATCGATTCCGAGGCGCTCGGCGGCCCCGGGTCGGGAAGCCTGCATGAACACATCCGACGCTCCCACCAGTCGCCGCAGGGCCTCCATCCCGTCGTCCTGTTTCAGATCGAGGATGATGCTTCTCTTTCCGCGATTCGCCGCCAGGAAGAGCGTGCTGTCGCCTCCCCAAAACGGCGGTCCCCACGCGCGGCCAAGGTCGCCTCCGGGCGGCTCTACCTTGATGACCGTCGCTCCGAGGTCGGCGAGAATCTGACTGCAGAACGGTCCCGCGAGGTTCTGGGTGACGTCGCAGACGCGGATGCCCGCGAGAGGCCCGCTCACCGGCTCACCGTAGGGTACCAGAATCGGAGCTGTCTCCCGGACACGCTCAGTTGCCTCCCGTCGTCGTGCGGGCCGGAATGGCGCCGTCGGCCTGCCAGTAGAAACCCTCGGCGGTTCGCTGATCGGGCCAGCGCTGGTTCAGAGTGGCGCCCTCGTAGAGACGCCCGTTCTTCATCACGTAGCGCACGGTATTGCTGTTGCGGAGGTCGTCGAGCGGATTCCCATCTAGCACGACGAGGTCGGCCAGCTTGCCGACTTCGAGCGATCCGAGGTCACCATCGAGACCGAGCACGTCGGCGCCTATGATGGTCGCGATCCTGAGCGCCTCGTGGTTGGTCATGTGCGCCGAAGACCCCACGAGCCAGAGCTCCCAGTGGTAGCCGAGACCCTGCAACTGTCCGTGACTACCGATGCCCGCGCGTCCCCCGGCCTCAACGACGTCGTCGATGAAATCCGAGATCTCCTCATGGATGTACTGTGATTCATGGAACCACCCGGGACCGCCGGAGCGCCGCGTGGCCTTTTGATACACCTCCTCGAACGGGGTGAAGGTGAGCAGCTTCTCATCGCCCAGGACGTCGGTCGTTGTGTAGAACAGGTTTTCGCCCCAAGGGCCTCCGTACGTCACGATGATCGTGGGCGTCGTCGCCATGTTCGACTGGGCTACGAGCTGCACGACGTCGTCGAAGAGGGGCACACCGGGCAAGTTGTGTTCAGTGCCGGAGTAGCCGTCTTGCGCCATCGTCATGTTGAGGCGCAGGTCGAGGCTGCCTTCCGTCGTCGGCATGAGTTCGAGCTCGCGCGCGGCCTGGATGATCCACTGACGCACCTCACGGTTGCCGGCCCCGTACATCTTGATGGTCTTCGTATCGAAGTAGTCCGAGTACCGCTTGAGGACGTCGCGCGCCTCGTCGAGGCTGC
>JADFLD010000003.1 GCA_022564535.1 Gemmatimonadota bacterium | reverse complement strand
GAGGGCGGTGGGGGCATCCAACCGATCAACGCGGAGGTGTTGCAACACTATGTCGATAAGCTGTCGCGCGCGAAATTGCCCGAGGGCGCTGAGGCTTCGCTGTCGCTGGAGCTGGGAATGGTCGCGACGCTGCCCGGCGTGTGTGAGCCCGCCGATTTCGACGACGAGGGGCGAAAGCGTCAGGAGGAAATCGTCGTCGATTTGACCGTTGAACCATTCCACGCCGAGGTAAGCCATGCTCACGCCGAAGTCGCCACCCCGGCCATCTTGTGGCTCCTCGAAGAAGTCGATCCACGGGTCGAATCGAGGAGAGTCCGCCGAAAAGGTCTCGGGGCGTTGCGAAAGCTGGTGAAGTTGGGTCCCGGGTCATGTGACGCTCCTTATGTCCTGCCAATCGATCTTCGTCGGTCGTGCCCGAGGTACGTCGGGTGCTGGCCGAACCGGATCTCAAGGTGCCCGTGTCCAGGGTGCTGACGATGGGCGGCGTGCAGGACTCGACCTCATCACGCCGATTCACGATGACCCTTCTGGGCCTCATCGCCACGTTGTGGATGAGCCGAATGCTGTCTGCGTTGCTGTTCGGAGTCAGCCCCACCGATCCGCTCACGTACGGGGTGGTGGGGCTGATGCTGGCACTGGCCGCGGTCGTGGCCTGCTGGATTCCGGCCAGGGCGATATTGAGGACGAACCCAGCCAGCGTGCTTCGGGAGGAATGGGAAGGGCGTCGGGTCTGCGACGCCCTCACTCCTCCACGATCGTGAACACCCCGGTCGCTCTGCGCTCGGCGAGGAGTCGCTCGACCTCCCGGTGACCCTCGAGCAGGTCTGACATGTCGCCCGAGAGTCCCTTCGCGGTCTCCAAGTCCATCGTTACGCTCTGCAGCACGCGCTCGCCCGCGTGCATGCGCAGGAGTCCCAACCGGATCGTCTCGAGCGCCCGGACGGCCTCGCGGAGTCTCGTCTCGGCCTCGTCGCGGGTGGCCGCGACCTCGGCCCGGACCGTTGCGCGAGCCTCGCTGCCGGTCGCCGCCGGATCGTCGCCGATCTCCGACAGGACGCTGTTGAGCTCGGCCAGTTGCCGTCGCAGCGCTCGGGCGTCCGCCTCCAGCCCTTTCACGGTATCGGGAAGCCCCACTAACGTCTTTCGCGTCTCCTTCGGAAGCTCCTCGAAGAGTCGCGCGGCCGAAATGCTGATCGCCATCTCGGTAGGACGATACGTGCCCGCGGCGATGACCTCGGGCGTCCGGAGCCTGATCCCTCCGAGTTTGAAGAGCCAGTATCCGCGGCGGCCCGACAGGAACCTGAGCCACCACTCGCCCGTGATGTCGGCCCGGCGGCGAGCTCGGCTGCTCCGAAACGCCCAGGCTCCCAGGCCTATGAGAAGGCTGATGGAGCCGATCGGCAGAAGTGGAGCGAGGCCGATCGCACCCCCGGCCAGCGTCAGGAGTCCGAGTGCCACGCCTCCGACCGCTACTTTCTTGGCAGCCCGATCCACGTTGGTCTCGCGCTCCCCGACGTCGAAGAGGAACTCCTCGTTGCGCCGAAGCACGTCTTGGCCCAAGGCGAGGCGGGCGTCTTCGACGGTGTGGCCGGCCTTGAGCAGCTTTCGGGCGAGGTAGGCCGGGTACACACCGAACGAGCCAAAGTCCGCCGTGACCATGGCGAGGGCCCCCAGGATTCCAGGCCAGCCCGAAAAGGCGAGTCCGACGATGAATGGCCCAAGAAACAAGATCACGACGATGGCGAGCGCGCTGGACGACTGGGACATCTCCCGGAGGTGCTTGATGAAAACCCGCAGGGGAACCGGTAGCGGCCGGTCGACTGCCGCGTCTTGGGCGAGCGCGTCGGCGATCGCTCCACCGTCCTGGAATCGGTGATCGGGCTCCTTGCGAAGGCAGCGGTCGATCGTTCGGGCCAGGGCGGTCGGCACGTGCGGCGCCACCGACGCGACGGGTGGTGCCGGCTCCGTGACGTGCTTGGCGAGCACGACCGACGGCGAGGCGTCCTCGAACGGGACCCGGCCGGTCACAGTGTAGAACCCGACCACGCCCAGCGAGTAGAGGTCGCTACGGTGGTCCACCGGCGCCCCGCTCGCCTGTTCCGGGCTCATGAATTCCGCGGTTCCCTGGACGTGATCCTCACGCTCTGAGCTCGCTGCAGCCGGTGTCCCGACTTGGGCGATTCCGAAGTCCATCACGAGCGCCCGACCGGTCCCGTGCTCGAGGAGAATGTTGTCCGGCTTCACGTCGCGGTGTACGACACCCTGCGCGTGCGCATGCGCCAGCGCCCACGCCACTTCCCTGACCAACCGGGTGGCGTCTGTGTCGGAGAGGGGGCCACGCGAACGCACGCGTTCGCCGAGTGTCTCTCCTTCGATTAGCGCCATCGCGTAAAAGACGAATCCGTCGACTTCGTCGACGGTGAAGATCGGAACGATGTTGGGATGCGAGAGCCTGGCCGCGGTTCGCGCCTCCTGGAGGAAGCGCTGCTTTATCTCCTCCTGGGCGGACAGTTCAGACGGAAGGAGCTTGAGCGCGACTGGCCGGTCGAGCGAGACCTCGTGGGCGAGGTAGACCACGCCCATCCCCCCGCGTCCCAACTCTCTCTCCAGCGAGTAGCGCCCGGCCAAGGCCGTCTGTAGCGCAAGGAAGTCGGAGGTGATCGGAGGAGGCATCGTACGCCACGATGGCACGTGCCTCCGACCTCGGGCAAGTATGCTGGGTCGTGACGCGCCGCCCCGGTCAGGCTAGACGCATCCGCTGCAAAGGGCTCTCGCGTTCTTCATTCGCGATCCGGGCTATATCCGGAGAACTCGATTCCGGTCAGGCGGGCGAGCTCGAAGTGCCACGTGGCGATGTCATTCCGATCGAAGCCGGCGAGGGAGTCGTGGCCGCAGGCCCGGGCGAGAACTTTCATCAGCTCCACCGCGCTTTCAAAAAAGCGGGCGAGCCGCTCCGCGCTGGCGTCGACGTCGAGACGCTTGCGCAGCTCAGGATTCTGAGTGGCGACGCCGGCGGGGCAGAGGTTGGTATTGCAGATGCGTGCTGCGACGCAGCCGACCGCCTGGATCGCCGAGTTCGCGAGAGCGATCCCGTCCGCTCCGAGTGCCATCGCCTTCACGAAGTCCGGTGGCAGCCGCAGACCGCCGGTCACGATTAGCGTGACCCGCCCGCTCGCGCCGCGCCGATCGAGAATGTGTCGAGCGCGCGCGAGCGCCGGGATGCTCGGCACGGATATGTGGTCTCGAAACAGCAGCGGCGCCGCACCTGTACCCCCACCTCGGCCGTCCAGAATGATGTAGTCGGCGCCTGCATCGAGAGCGAAGTCGATGTCCTGTTCGATGTGGTTCGCGCTCAGTTTGTAGCCGATCGGAATGCCGCCGGTAAGCTCGCGGACATGGTCTCCGAAGCGCTTGAAGTCATCGACCGAGTGAAGGTCGGTGAACGTCGCGGGGGAAACCGCGGCGGTGCCGGGTTCGAGTCCTCGGACCTCGGAGATCTTGCCGACGTTCTTGGCGGCCGGCAGGTGACCGCCGGTACCGGTCTTCGCCCCCTGGCCCCCCTTGAAGTGGAAGGCTTGAACGCGTTCGAGGAGAGCCTCGTCGTAGCCGAACTTGGCCGACGCCAACTCGTAGAAGTAGCGCGAGTTCGCTTGCTGTTCCTCCGGCAGCATGCCGCCTTCCCCCGAGCAGATACCGGTGCCGGCCAGCTCGGCGCCGCGGCTCAGCGCGATCTTCGCTTCCTCGGACAGGGCTCCAAAACTCATGTCGGAGACGAACAGCGGGATGTCGAGCTTCAGCGGCTTGTCGGTTTGGGGGCCGATGACGAGTTCGGTCGAGACGTCGACGTCGTCGAGGAGGGGCTGACGCGCCATTTGGGCCACGATGATCTGAATCTGATCCCAGTGGGGCAGGTCCTTTCGTGGGACCCCCATCGCTCCCATCGGACCGTGGTGGCCGGTCTTCGACAGTCCGTCGCGGGCGAGCTCGTGGATCATCTCCACGGTCGGCTCTTCGGGCGTCGCCTTCGGGGCAGGGGCGGCGTCGGTCGCCGCTCGCTCGAGTGAGAACTCGTGTCCGACCTGGTCCGCAGGGACCTGGGCGTGCGTGCCGTCGCAGTAGGGAGCGTTGCCCGTCTGCTTGCATCGGCAAAGGTGCGCTTCGCCGTCGGCCTCGGCGGTGAACTTCAACGGCGTGAAGTCGGTGCCAGCGTGCGATCCGTCGCAGAACGGTTGCCCCTTCGACCGGCCACATCGGCAGAAGAAGTAGTCCTTTCCGCTCTCGAGCTCGACGGCTTCGGGCTTGTTGTCGGCGACGATCGGTTTGCTCATCGGTCCTCTCCATCTACATGGTTCAATGTTGAGCGGCGGGTTGGGCTCTGGCGCGCTTCCTCCAGCAGGCGCGACAGGCGCGTCAGCTTGGCTTCGGAGAGGTGCTCGAACTGAGCGGTGTGAACGGCCTGCATGGGCGCGTCCAGGTCGGCCAGGAGTTCGGAGCCGGCTGTCGAGATCTGGGAGACGATCACGCGTCGGTCGGGTGCCGAGCGGTTGCGCCCCACCAGCCGCTTTCGCTCGAGTCCGTCGAGCAGTCGGGTCATGTCCGAGTCCCGAGTCACCATACGATCGACGATCTCCCGGCAGGACAGGCCCGAGTCGCCTGCCCCACGCAGAATGCGTAGGACGTTGTACTGCGAGCCCGAGAGCCCCTGGTCGCGAAGGAGGCCATGCGGTGCCACGGACACGGCCTCAGCGGTTCGCAAGAGGTTGAGGAAGACCTCGGCCTCCAACGAAGGAAAGTCCTTCGTCTGCTGAATCTCGTATCGGAGTGTCGTGCGCTTCATGGCGGGGCACGATAGTCCTCGCGAGGATGGTTGTCAAAGCGAGTAACGTGACCGGCCCGCGAGTCGGTTCGCTAGAGGGGCCAGAACCAGGGGATCAAGAGCGTGCCCAAGATCCAGAAGATGAGGTTCAGGGGTGCGCCCACCCGGACGAAATCCATGAACCGGTACTGGCCCGGCCCATAGATCATCGTGTTGGTCTGGTAACCGACCGGTGTCATGAAGCTCGATGACGCCGCAAACACGACCGCGAACATGAACGCGCGCGGGTTCGCGTCGATCGACTGGGCCGTGGTGATCGCGATCGGGAGCAGCAGCGCGACGGTCGCGTTGTTCGACATCACTTCCGTCAGCAACATGGTGATGCCAAAAAACGCTGCGAGCAGCGCGATCGCCCCGAAATCACCAACGGCGTCGATCATTCCCCCGGCCAGCATCGTCGAGGCCCCCGTCTTTCCCATGGCCGCGCCGAGCGCGAGCATACCGGCGAGTAAGAAGAGTACGTTCCATTCGATCGCCCCGTACGCTTCCTCGGTCGAGATGCAGCCACTCAGCACCATCGCGAGGGCGCCCGCCGCGGCCGCGGCCACGATCGGCAGCAATCCGGTGGCTGCGATTACGACGACCGAGACCACGATGACGAGCGCCTTGGTGGCCTTGAGCCAATTGAACCTTGGAATTCCCGCCCTGGACACCAGCAGGAATACGCTCTGCTGGGTGAGATGCTCGATCTGGTCGTTCGGTACGTCGATCAGCAGTGTGTCTCCCGGCATCAGCTTCATGTCGCGAACTTTGCCACGCTTCAACGCTCCGTGCTGCCGGATGGCGAGGACCGTGGCTCCGTAGTTCTCTCGGAGATTCGACTGGGCGAGGGACTTGCCGGCCAGCGGTGAGCTGGGCCCCACGACCGCCTCGACGAGCCTGGTATCGGTGGACTGGAGGTCCTCGTCACTCCATGTGGTGCTCGTGGCCAAGGTCACTCCTACGCGGTCCTTCAGCTCGTCGATCGTGCGCAGATCCCCCTTGATGCGGAGAACGTCGTGCTCGCGAAGGATCGTGCGAGGGGTCGGACGTAGCGTGACGCCGCCTCGCACGATCTGAAGAACCTCTACAGCGAGCTCTTTCACGAGCGGTGCCGACGCCAGCGACTGGCCGACCGACTTCGAATCGGCCAGTAGGACGACGTCGGTCAGGTAGTCGCCTAGACCGAAGCTCTTCGTCAGATCCCCCTTGCCGCGATGGTCGGGAACGCGCCTTCTGCCCCACGTCATCATGTAGGCAACTCCGACGGCGAAGAAAATCACGCCCAATTTGGTGAACTCGAACATGCCGAAGGCCTCGAGTCCTGCCTGCTCGGCGATCGAGCTCGCGAGGATATTGGTCGAGGTCCCGAGCACGGTGCACATGCCGCCGAACATGGAAGCGAAGGAGAGGGGCATCAGCAGCTTCGAGGGGCTGGTGTCCGCTCGGCGTGCGACGACGATGACGACGGGGATCAGGATCGCCACCGCAGCCGTGTTGTTCAAAAAGGACGACAGGACGCCGACACCGACCATAAGCACGAACAGCATCAGCCCTGAGCTGTGCCGGGCCAGTCTCCCGAGCCCTTTGCCCACGAAGTTCACCGCCCCGCTCCGGAAGATTCCGGCGCTTAGCACGAACATGGCGCCGACCGTGATGGTGGCGGTGTTGGCGAAACCGGCCAGGCCTTCTGCTGGGGTGAGAATGCCGGTCACGAGAAGCGCGATCATGACCAGCATCGCGACGATGTCAGTTGAGAACTTCTCGGTGACGAACAGCACCACCGCACAGATCGTCAACACCAGTACGAAGAGCATTTCGCCCGTCACCTGCGCCCCCTCTTCTCGATGTGTTGTCCGGATGCCGAAGAATACACCGTCACATACCGAATCTCACGCGAGAGCCTCCTCCTCTAGAAGGCCGCCGGGCTCGGAAGGCGCGAATCTTCGCTGAGAATCGGGCTCGGGTATTCGCGTCCTCGATTCCCCAGCGCATCACGTCGTAAGTACTTCAGCAACAAGACCACGTCGCGGCGCACACTCCGCGTCACCGAGTAGTACGCTTCCGCCGAAAACAACTCCTCGGGATCGGGCGAAGGTCCGAACACGACCTCGGCCTCCGTGATGAGGCCGGCTCGAGCTTTCCCGTACAGCACCTTCCAGTCCTCGGGAAGGCCGGCTACTGCCTCGGGGGGGCGAGGCTCGACGCCGACGAGCGAGATGTGGCCTTTGACGACGCCGAATAATCCCGGAAGAACCCGGAGCAGGAGATCGCTTCCTCCCCCGGTGCGGGACGCGAACCTCGCCGCGCCGTACCGCGGATGGAAAGTCCATAAGCGCACCAGGCGTTCACTCCCGGCGAAAGCCGCCACGGGTGTGCGCACGACGTCCCGCGCGTGCAAAACCGGCCCCACTCGGGTCGCCTTGAGATCGAGGGCCACGAGCAAGAGCGCGGGAGCACCGAGAAGCAGGAGCACCGCCGCGATGACTCTTTCCCCGATCCGGTAGAGAACGTCCCCCAGCTTGGGCAACGATGCGGCCCCCAGGAGAAGGTGATCCGGCACCGCGAACTCAGCTCCGAGACGGGTGTTCACGATTCTTTGGCGGTCCACCAACGAGTCCGTGATCTCCAGGGAGCGCCCCACGTAGGTACCGGGAAGGACGACGGAATTCTTGACGATCGACTGCGCGTCCACGATGCAGTCTCGGCCCACGGCCACATTGGGACCCAGGCGCACCCCGCTTCCGATATGTGCGTTCTCCCCAATGCTTACGGGCGCCGTCAGGACTGCGCTTCGATGGACGGAGGCGTTCCACCCGATACGGATTCCGGGCCTCGTCTCTCTTCCCGTCCGCACGAGCTCGCGCACGGATCCGTTGAGGACGCGTCTCTGGGAGGCGAGCAGTTCGGCGTGATCACGAATCCCCAGTGGCGGCGGCACCTGGACGGCGCCGTCCGTTCCTGCCACGCTAGCGAGCCACGCGTACAGCCCACGAGGAAAGGCGTCCGCGGGAGCGTCGGCGAGCAGGCCCAAGGGCAGCCAGCCCCATCCCGTCCAATCGATGCGGGGTCGTGCCTCTCCTCCGACGCCGGGCGTGGAGGCTTCCGGGACCGAGGCGAGGTAGATCCGGGGACTCCTCACAACGCGGCCCGCCTCGAATTCCGTGCCCTCCAGGAGCGGAAGGCAGTCTGCGGTAGCCAGGAGAACCGGTCCTCCCTCCGTGCCCTCGCCCATGCGTCTAAGAACCTGAGGTGACGACTTCGGGTCACGAACCAGGTGATAGTGGAACTCGCCACCCCATCGGGTCCCGTCCCCGAAGTGATCCTCCACCAGGCGGGGATCTTCGTTGAGTATGAAGTCCACCCTCCTGATGCCACCGTCCAGGAGAAACTCGACGACGTGTTGGATGAACGGGCGATCCACCAGCATCGTCGTCACCGGTGGGCGGTTTCCGCAACGGTCCGCGGTGCCCCAGCGTCCGGTTGCATCTACAACGGCTCTCATCGCTCTTCTCCTTCTCTTTGATGTTTCTTCCCTCGACCCTCCCGGATCCCCAGCGCGGTCCCGATCCGGACTCTGACGACCCGACCGAGGAACACCACGTTTCCAATCAGGTACCGGCGCCACATTCTCCCCGGTTCCTGATAGAGCCGGTAGGTCCATTCGAGGCCGATCTCCCGCAGCCATTCGGGCGCTCGGGGCATCTGGTCCCCGAAGAAGTCGAGTAGGCCCCCGACGCCCATGCCGACCCGGGCTCCGGACGCCTCCAGGTGCTCTCGCAGCCAGAGATCCTGACGCGGGGCTCCCATGCCGACGAGGAGGAGGTCTGCTCCAGAGGCTGCGATTTCCCGCACGACATCGTCGGTCTCTTCCGAGGCGAAGTACCCGTCTCTGTGTCCAACGACGGCGACACCGGGGTACTCCGCCTCGATCCATTCTCGAACCTTCCCGGGCACTCCCGGACGAGCGCCGAGAAGGAACACGCTTCGTCCGCTCCCCTCCAGAGCCTTCAGAAGCCGCGGGAAGAGGTCGGTTCCGTTCACGTTCTGTCTCACCGGTTGGCCAAGGATCGTGCCTGCTAGCTTCAGCCCGCTTCCGTCGGCCAGCGTCATCTGGGAGGTGCAGAGAACCTCCTTGTACCTGGGGTCGTCGTGGGCCAGGTTCGCACAGTGGGCGTTCAGAAAGGCCACCTGGAACGATCCGGGCCGATCCATAAGAGCGACGATTTCGTCCACGGCGTCCGCCATCGTGAGATTCCTGATGGGGATTCCCTGGATGCGAATCGTAGACGGAGGATTTTCGCTCTCACGCCCGTACCCGAGGGAGACGAGCGCACGAAGGGCGAGGAGCACGTTGTAGCGGAAGCCGCGTCTCCGGAGGAACTGGGCATCTGCCTCCAGCTCATCTTCGTATGCGACGTTGCCCATGTTTCGGACCCACCAGAGAGACGCTAGGCCAGGTCTGATGTCGAACCGGTTCCGTGCCGCCGGATCCGCGAGGTCCAACGCTCCCGGCGAGGCCGGTCTCGGGCCTACCACGGCCATGTCTCCCATCAAGACGTTCCACAGCGCCGGGAACCCGTGGAATCGGAATCGCCGCAGGATACCCCCGGCGCCCTCCACCCCGTCGGAGAAACGAAGCTCGTGGAAGGGCGTGAAGTGGCGCCCGACCCGGGGGACGCGGACCAGCTTGGGTTGAGCCCGCCCCGACAGGAAGAGGAGAGTCGCCACCATCGGCGCCAGGGTGAGGAGGAGGATCCCCGCGGTCACGATGTCGAACGATCGCAAGCCGATTCGAGGGGCCGCGGCGGTGCCAGCCTGACGGAGCAGCGCACTCCATCTCGAGAGCTGACGACATCGCCGACCGAGGAGGGCGAACGGTGGGGAGAGGGACCCACCGAGCGCGATCATTCCCGCCACCTCCACCGAGGGCGCCCCCAACCTCGTGAAGACCCTCAATACGCCCCTCGCCCGCCGAGAACCGCCGGCAGGGTTCTCGCCAGGAGCCTCAGATCGACCCCGATGCCCCGCGTGTCGATGTACTCTACGTCCAGCTCCACTTGCTGAGGAAAGGGGATATCGCCACGGCCGCTGACCTGCCAGATACAGGTCAGGCCCGGGATTGCGTCCAGCCTTCGTCGATCGGACTGGGAGTATTCCCTCACCTCCCGCGGTATGGGCGGACGCGGTCCGACCAAGGACATATGGCCCCACAGCACGCACCACAGTTGGGGGAGCTCGTCGATGCTGAGCCTGCGGATGATCCGGCCGATTCGGGTAACCCGGGGGTCATCGCGCATTTTGAACGTAACGCTGTGACCGTGGTCATTCTGCTGGAGCAGCGTGTCTTTGAGCCTGTCGGCCCCGGCTACCATGGACCGAAATTTCGGAAACGGGAACTCTTGGCCTCTACGCCCCACGCGTGTCTGCCAGTACAACACGGTCCCTCCGTCCGTGAACCGGATCGCAGCGGCCACGAGGACGAAGAGCGGAGCGAGGGCCAGAAGCATGGAGGCGGAAACCGTGACGTCGATCGCCCGCTTCGCGGCACCCCCGAGTCGGAGGAGCCCCGCTTTGCCGACCTTGATGAGGACGATCTGCGTGTGCCGCGCGACTCTGGCGGCCGTGGCATCGAGGATGGCCGGATCGCTCACCCCATCTCCTCCTTTTCCTAAGTGGGACTCGGCGGCAGAACCGCCCGTTCAGGAGTCCTGAAGGGCAAGAGGTGTACCAAGACCTACCAGATGGCTTACGGGTTGGTTCGTACTGAATCTGGGGCAGGAGAGCTGAAATCGAACCGATCGACAGAGGCCAGCGCGGACCGAAGTGCTACTAATTGCTACAGCTGTAACAAGACGTACATGTCAGAGTGTACGAGATGAAACCCGTTGGGCGCGCCACTCCGAGTGAGCCTGCTGCAGGACCTCCATGGTTCGACGGGCCGCCGCCTCCCATGAGAATCGCCGAGACCAGGAAAGGCCGTCGGTGATGAGCCGCTCCCGCAGATCGTCTCCGGTTGCCAGGCGCAGCAGAGCATCGGCGATGGAGACCGGGTCCTTCGGGTCGAAGAGCAGCGCCGCGTTCCCTGCCACCTCGGGAAGCGAGGACGTGTTCGAGCACGCCACAGGTGATCCGCAGGCCATAGCCTCCAGCACGGGGATCCCGAAGCCCTCGTACAGGGACGGGAAGGCCGTCATGTGGGATGCGGCATAGAGATCGGCCAAGTCCTTCAGTTCCACGAATCCGGGAAAGATGATCTCCGAAGCGAAGGGAGACGCCTCGGCGGCCCGGTGAACCTCGGCGGCCCGGGTCCAGTCCTTCCCGGCCAGCACGAGCTTGTGGGGATGCGCTCCCGCAGCCTTGAATCGGGAGAACGCTTCGATCAGGCGAATGTGATTTTTCCCCGGGTGCTCGATCCGCGAAACGAAGAGTATGAACGGTTCGTCGGTACCGATGAGGGGCGCGACGCTCCGTTTCGCCTCAGCCCTGTCCCGGAAGCGGAAGCGGCTGTGGTCTACTCCGTTGGGTATGACGGTCACCTTCTCGCTGGGCACGCCGGCGTGTTCCAGGATGTCCCGCTTGCTGCTCTCGCTCACCGTGATGATCCGGGTGAGGCGGTTCATGAGCCAGGGGAGAACCCGTGTGATGTAGAGCTCGCGGGCGCGATCGTATTTGGCGGGTACGTGGAAGATGGAGAGGTCATGGACCGTTCCAACGCTGGCGCAGGGCACGGACCAGGGAAGCCGGCGATTCCCCGCTGGGAGGAACAGCACGTCGTACCTGCCCCGTCGGCACGCGGGCGCAAGACGGCTCTGGTGCCAGAAGATGTTCGTCAGGGGCCTCCGGAAGCCCCCACCGACCCAGCGCTTCGCGAAGCTGTTTCGGCCCCAAACCTCCTCTTCCGCCCGGTGGGCGAGGATCTCCATACCCGAGGCGTCCGGGTGGGAGTCCCACACCTCCAGGATGCGTCGCAGATAGATACCGATCCCAGATCTTCCGGCGTCACATCCGAAGGTCGTCACGCCGATTTTCGGAGCCCGCTGAGGAGGGGTCATGGCGAGACGTGGCGGGATGGCGTACCGGTCCCGATCGATCCATCCAGAACGCTCTCGAGCGATGAGAGATAGGCGTCGAAGCTGTAGCGGCTGAGAGCGGTGGCCCGGGCCTGCCGACCGAGAGCCGAGGCCAGAGAGGGATCGGACAGCACCCGGCCGAGCGCGCGAGCGAGGCCCTTCACGTCCTGCTCCGCCACCGCCAGGCCAGTCTGCTCGTTCTCCAACCAGTCGGGTATCCCTCCGACGGCGAATGCGACGACCGGACGACCCAGGCTCATGGCCTCGACCCCCACCATCCCGAACGGCTCGGGCCACCGCGAGGGCACCACCAACACGGAGGCTGCGCCGTAGTAGCCGCCGATCCGGTCGCGCCCGATCCAACCCGCGAAGTCCACCCGGGATTCCAGGCCCAGGCGGGCGCTCAGGGCACGCAGTTTGTCTGCAGCGTTCCCGGTTCCGACGATGGTGGCCGGCCACGGCTCGTCCAGGAGGGCCATGGCTCGAAGCAGGAGATCCACGCCCTTGCCCCGAACGAGCTGACCCACGAAGAGGATCCGCGGTTCGGCAGGGAGGGGGGGAGGATCGTCGTTGGGAAGGTGGGTCACCGGTGGGCAGATGTGGATCTCGGCATCGCCCATGCCGTTCATGATGAGCTCATCCCGCATGAAGCGGCTCGCGACGACGAAGACGTCGACGCCCCGGTTCTCCGACAGCTCCCGCCGCTTTGCCTCGATGCTCACCAGCCTCGCACCGAGTGGGGCCTTCGGATCGCGCTGAACGAACGCCAGGTCCGCGTAGCAGCGCCATCCCATGGGGTGATTGCAGACGCGCCCGTTGTGTACGAAGTACTTGTGCCTTCGAGGGCAACAGAGGTCGTGGTCGTGGAGCATCCGCACCGTGCGGACCCGGCCGTACCACTCCCGGGCGAATCGGAGCGTCGAGACTTTGTGGAAGTAGACCACGTCGGGATTCACTTGCCCGACGATCTCGGCGAATGTCGTCCCGCCTCCTTCGCCCAGGGGAGCTCCGACCTCGGCGCATTGCACGGTCGCGTCGAAGTGGAGGGCGTACGCCTCCGGACCCCGTGCCGGGGCTCCGAAGGCGAGCGTACACGTATGTCCGCGGTCCCTCAGCCCGTCGGCGGTGTCGGCGACGTTCTGTTCCACGCCACCCAAGAACCCGAGGCGCTCACTTACGAATAGGACACGCATGGACGATCTCCTCGTAGATGGTGCCCAGCCGGGCGGTGATCCGGTCCCAGCCATACTCGTTCGCAGCCGTCCTCAGACCCGCGGCACCCAGGGCGGTCCTCTTCGCCTCGTCTGCCAGCAGGGAGCGAAGCTGCCCGGCGGCTTCTGCTTCATTTCCAGACTCGAAGAGGAGGCCGTTCGTACCCTCGGAGACCAGTGAAGGAATGCCGCCCACGCGGGAGGCCACCACGGGCAGGCCCGCTGTCCACGCCTCCAGAATCACGATTCCGAACGGCTCGTGCGTGGAGGGGAGGAAGAACACGTCTGCCGCAGCGTAGGCATCGGCCAGCTCATCGCTCTTGGGATCGACGCCGGGAATCAGCGTGAGGTGGTCGGCTATACCCCGCTCCGAAGCGGTATCGCGAATCTGTCGCCCATACTCGGGGTTCGTGACAGGCCCCACCAGAACCATATGCGCATTCGGGGCGTCATCCAGGAGCCTGTGGAGCGCTCCCACCCCCAGCAACTGTCCCTTCTGAACGTCGACGCGTCCCACGGTCAGCACCACTCTCGCGTGCTCGGGGATCGAGTGTCGGTTCCGAAAACGTTCTCCGGATCCGGTTCGAAAACGCTCCGGATCCACGCCGTTGGGGAGGTGCTCCACCCTCTTGTCCGGGAATCGCTCCTGCACCATTCGGCGTTCCTCGGCGCCCACACAGAGGATAGCGGCGGCGTCGTCCAGCACGCGACGCGATCCCACCCACCAACCCAGCGCTCTTCCCCACTCCCAACTGCCTCGGGTGGGCGTCGTCCAACTTTCCGCCTCAGCTGGGGGCACGTCGTACACACCGCCGTGAAGAGAGATCACGTAGGGGATGCCTCGCCGCCGGGCCACGTGCCGCCCGATTCCCCCGATCCGCTTACCCGTGTGGAGGTGGATCAGCTCCACGCCGGCTGCCGACTTCAACGCCCGCATGAGGGAAAAGGAGAAAGCGTTTCCGCCCTTCCCGTCCATGGCCTCTTTCGCCTTGGAGTCCAGCCCGAGGTACGGATAGAGATAAGGGAACCGCCGGATCCGAACCCCGTCCATTGAATCCTCGGCCTCCGTCGCCATGGCGTCGAGGCAGAAGATCTCCGTGTCGTGGCCGAGCTCCCCAAGACGCTTGCTCGTCTCCAGAACCACGGTTTCAGTGCCGCCCCAAGCGTGGCGCACGAAGCGCCTCGGGAGTTGGATCGTCTTCATCGCCGAGTTTCCTGTAGGGCCGAGAGCGCTCCGAGGGACCCCACGGTGGCGGCCGACGCGCACGCTGGCTTCCGGAGTCGCGTCTCGTACCCGCCCTGTACGTCGGGAGGAAGAATTTTCGATACCAGTAGAATCATCACGTTGCCTCGTCAGCCCAGAGGGAGAAACACGGATTCGGTTCGGTTGAGGGCGAAGCCCACCACGTTCGCTCCCGTGGCGAGAAGCCGCTCCAACGCGGTTCGCACGCTCGTGCGAAGCGTGGATTCGCTCTCTACGACAAGGAGCACCGCGTCCACCTTCTGAGCGATCGTTTCGGCGTCGGCGTAGGGTAGGACCGGAGGGCCGTCCACGAGAACGACTCCGAAGCTCCTGGATGCCTCCTCCAGGAACGCTTCGACCCGACTCGGCAGGGGAGGGGCGTCGCCGTCTTCGGAGCCTCGGGTGACCACGTGAAAGGTGCCGCAAGCGGACTCGCGAACGATCTCGCCGAACGTCACATCTTCGTCGGAGAGGAAGTGCCGGAGCCCCTGCTCTCCGCTTCGGCTTCCAGTATCCGGACGAGCATCGAGCCGCGCGGTCTGCGGGCCGGTCCGGAGACGGCGTCCGAGCAAGCTCCACAGCCAGCGCGACACCGGGGCCATCCGCGTCCGACCCCGACCCGTCACTGGCCCCCCAGCACGAATCCATCCGTCCACGATCAGAACGCTCTCGCCGTCGGAGGCGAGGGCCCGGGCAACCGACAGGGTCACCTCCGTCCTCCCTTCTCCGTGCTCTGCGCTCGTCACCAGAATTCGAGCTCCGCGACCCTGGGCCAGCCGCCTGAGGCGGCGGGCCAGCATCAGCGCACGTTCCCGCCCGTTGGCGATGACCTGCACGCCGGCGTCGAGGGACGTCCTCTCGGGAAGCACACCGAGGACAGGCACGCCAAAATGGAGCTTGGCCTCGGGCGCCGACCGGATCGTCGGAGCCAAGAGAACGCCCCCCAACACGGCCGCGACTCCGAGGCTTCCCAATAGAAGCGTGAACGCCGCGGCCATGATCCGTCGGTTGGAGCCGGTGGGCAGGGCAGGAGCCACCGCGTCGGCAAGCACCCGGAAGTCCGACCCCACGAGGTGGACCACGGACTCCGGAGACGACCCGGCCCAGGTCGTCAAGTCGAGTTCATCTAGGCGCCGGACCAGCGCTCCGCTGGCCTGGCTCAGGTGACGCACTTTCTCCTCCATGGACACCCGCTCGAATTCCAGGTCGATGGCTTGCATCATGACCTCCTGAAGAAGTCGGGCCGAGGGAGCCGCGCTGAGGTTCGGGGCGATCACGAGGGCCTGCAGACGATCGAGCTCTCGCCTCCACTCCTCGATCTCCTCCGTGTCTTCGGTCAGGGCCAATTGCTCCTGGTATGCCACCTCTTTTCTCCGGAACTCGAGCTGGGAGATGATGCCTTTTTCGAAGAGGCTCTTGGCCTGCTCGTATTCCCACTCGTCTTGCGCGAGGAGCGCCTGATTCGCCCGGTGCTGCTGGTCGTCGTAGATGGCTCGACGACGACGCTCGACCTGAATGTTCAGCTCGGCCAGCCCCTCGATCTCGCTGCTGTGGCTGACCTCCTGCTCGATTCGCCGTTGCAGGTCTTCCAGGACGTGGTCGACACTGCCGACCTGCGCCGCGACGTCCCTCAGCTTCAGGGTGGCCTCACCGTGGGCGGCCTCCACGAGAAGGAGCTCCTCTCTCACGCGCAGCCGCACCTGATTCATCAAGAACACGTCTCGAAGGCCGTTGGCCAGTTCCGCGGCGGTTTCGGGTGAGTCCCACTGCACTCGGATGAACATCAGGTTGGTGTTCTTCTGCGTGCGCACGTCCGCGGCCGCTCCCAACTCGGCGAGTGTGGCCGGAAGTGCGAGTCGCTCGCGAACGGCGGCCAGATTCGAACGGACCTTCACCAGATTCACTTGAGTGGCGAGGGAGAGCGAGTCGAACGACGCGCTCACTCCGCCGTCCACGGAGGTTCGCGGGCGGTAGAGGAGAGCGGTCTCGGCCGCGTAGAACCTCGAGCCGAACCTCACTCCTCCAACCACTCCAGCGACGATGGAGAGTCCGAGCCAAGCGGCCACGATCCACCTGCGCCGCCAGAATCCGCGCACGATCGTCATCGGGTGGATGGGTGGGGTCTCCCTCCCGGCGTCGTGCTCGTGCTGCATGATCATGTTCGGACCCACTCACTTTCGGGGAGACGGCGTCTCCGTGTCCCCCACCGAGTCGAGAGGTGGCGCCTGAGAGCGGCTCTGTCCTCGTTTGGTATCCCGAGCCTCCAGAAGCAGGAGGCGAAGACCAGAAGGCTGGCCAGCGAAGCGACACCGATTTGGGGAAGCGTCCGAGGCGCCCACGCGACTTCGATGAGGCCGAGGGCCGCGAGTTGGGCGACCGCCGACAGGCCGGCGGGCACCAGGACGCGGCGCACGAAGTCCATCGGCCGAATTCCGTACGCCCTGAAGGCGAGCCTGGGCACGAGGACCAGGTCGATCGTGAGGCCCGCCACGAGCGTGCCGATGGCGACGCCCACGATCCCGTAGGGGCGAATCAACAGCAGCGACACGACGATGTTCACCACGGCGCTCGCCAGGGCGGCCCGGGAAGTGGCGCGATGATGGCCCGTCATGGCCAGGACGGAGGCGGCGACGCCCTCCACGGTAGCCAGCACCATCGCGCCGGCGAGAATCACCAGGATCGGTCCAGACGAAGCGAAGTCGGGCCCCACCCAGGCCACGATCGCCTCGGTACCGAGCGCGACGCAGAGTACCCAGAGTGCGAGGGCCAGCGCGAAAGCGTATTGGGTCCCGCTCAGGAAGAGGCGTCCCAAGGCCTCGCGGTCCTGCGCACCGCCGAGCTCGGCGGCGACGGGTGCGAGCACGTTCACACCGCGCTTCAGCGCGTAGCTCAACTGCTCGGCCATCTTCAGGGCGACGGCGTAGACCCCCACCGCCGACAGGGGCAGGAATAGCTTGATCATGAAGAGGTCGGAACGCAGGCGAACCAACACCGCAGCGTTGACCACGACCTGGTACCCACTGAATCCGAGCGTCCGTGCCAAGAGCCCGGGTTCCACGAGAGAGGGGGCGATTCTGAGGCCAGGCACCGTACGAAGCGCGTACGCCGCATAGAGGGCGTGCTCAACCACCATGGCCGCCAGGTTGACCCACGCCAAAGCGACCAGGTCTCCCCCCAGGGCCAGAAGGGCCCAGGCCACCGTGCCGTAGGCCAGTGTCGTGGCGCCCTGAATCAGGTTCAGAGGCACGATGCGCTGCTCCCCGAAGAGGATGGCCCGGAAGAGGCTGAGGGGCAGACCCAAGAAGGTTACCCTGGCGCCGAGGATCCAGACCAGGAGCAGGGCGGTCGGTTGCTGATCTTCCGGAATCCCGAAGAGCCGGGAGAACGAGAGAGCGAGAAGCCCGATCAGGGCGAGGGCTCCGAGCGCGACAACCCCATACAGGGCGGCGATCGTGCTGAGGATCCGGTTCCGCGTGTCGACGTCCCCGCGGCCCTTGTACTCACCCACGAACTTTACCGTCGTCGTCTGGAGGCCTACGTCGAGAAGGCCGACCAAGCCGACGGTGGCGAAGACCAGTGTCCAGAGCCCGAACCCCTCCACGCCGAGCGCCGACACGATCAGCGGAGTGAGGAAGAAGACGACTACCACGGAGGCAGTGAACCCGCCGTAGTTGGCCACGGCGTTTCCGAAGGTACGCATGGGCGTGCTCATTCCGGCCCATCCTCGCGAGCCAGAGCCACCGAAAAACCCGTGAGAATCGCGAAGAGGTAGAGCACCGGCGTGATGCGGAACGTCCATTCCAGCATGCCGCTGGCGTGGTTCAGCATCACACCGGACAGAAGCCCTCCCTGCACGGCCCCGCCCAGGCTGACCCGGCGCAACGTGTCCCGCAGAGCCATCCAGGCGAAGCGTCCGATGACGAGAATGAAGATCAGAAGGCCGGCCAAGCCCGTCTCGGCAGCGGTGAGCCTATAGATGTCGTGGACCACACCACCCTGTTCCTCTCCGGCCGTCACCGTGAGATGGGCGCGGTAGCGCTCGGTCTCGGTGAGCGCGAGGGAGAAGTTGTTCAAGCCCACTCCCAAGAGAAGGTTGTCCGACGTCATGTGCCG
>JADFLD010000196.1 GCA_022564535.1 Gemmatimonadota bacterium | reverse complement strand
ATGTCGAGATTCTCGCCGGTCTCGCGTTGGGCGAATCCGTGGTCACCGTCGGCAGCTTCCTGATGAAGACCGAAATCCTCAAGTCCAATATCGGCGCCGGCTGCTGCGACGTGAAGCTGGGGAGCTGATCACCATGCTCAACGCCGTCATTTATTGGTCGCTCCGGCATCGCTTTCTGGTGATCGCCATGGCCGTGGGTCTGGCTGTCACGGGTGCCTTCTCCTTGGCGCAACTGCCCATCGACGCTTTTCCTGATACCACGCCGGTACAGGTCCAAGTCAACACCGTCGCGCCTGCGCTGTCGCCGGTCGAGATCGAACAGCAAATCACTTTCCCAGTGGAACAAGCCATCAGTGGCTTGAGGGGGCTTGTGGAAGTCCGGTCTCTCTCCAAGTTCGGCTTCTCCCAAGTCACGGTCATCTTCGACGACGACACCGACATTTATCTCGCCCGGCAGCAAGTGATGGAACGCCTGAGTACCGTCGAATTGCCCGAAGGGTTGTCGCAGCCCAAGATGGGGCCGGTCGCCACGGGGCTCGGAGAAGTCTTCCACTACATACTCACCAGCGACACGAAAAACCTCAGCGACCTGCGTTCGATTCAGGACTGGATCATCAGGCCGCAGCTTCGCAGCGTCTCCGGCGTGGCGGAGGTGAACAGTTGGGGCGGCCACGAGCGTCACTATCAGGTCGTCGTTGATCCGGCAAAGCTGGCCAAGTACGACCTGTCGCTCTTGGATTTGTTCAACGCGCTTCGCCGTAACAATGCCAATGTCGGCGGCGGCAACATCACGCGATCCGGCGAGCAGTTGCTCGTTCAGGGCATCGGGTTCGTGACGACGCTCGAAGAGATCGGCAACATCGTCGTCACGGCCACGGACGGCGTACCCATCTATGTGCGTGATCTGGGCGATGTCATTGATGGCCACGAGGTGCGCCGCGGGGCCGTCACCTACGGCGGCAAGGGCGAGGCCGTGCTTGGGCTTGGCTTCATGCTCATGGGCGAGAACAGCCGCGATGTCACCGAGCGACTGAAGACGCGCATGGAGCAAGTCAGGATGTCGCTTCCGCCGGATGTGGAAGTCAAGACGGTGTACGACCGGACGGAGCTAGTGGATCTCGTACTCGGCACAGTAAGAACCAATCTGTTCGAGGGTGCGATCCTCGTGGTTGTCGTCCTGTTTCTCTTTCTGGGGAACTTTCGGGCTGGGCTGATTGTTGCACTGGCGATCCCGCTTTCAATGCTGTTCGCGGGGAACTTGATGCTTCGAGTGGGCATCGCCGGCAGTTTGATGAGCTTGGGCGCCATCGACTTCGGACTCATCGTGGATAGCTCGGTCATCATGATCGAGAACAGCGTCCGGCATCTGGCCGAGAGCAAGGACGGACGATCCAGAATCGAGATCGTGCGCGACGCGGCCGGGAGGCCCACCGGAGTGTTCAAGGACAACGCAATCGACCTCATCGCCAGGGCGGTACCTGCGACGAGCGACGAACTGGACGACCGCGCCCTCGACGCGGCCATGGCGTACGTGGCGGAGCAGGGGGTGACCTCCGTGCACCACATGGGCACCTTGGGCGACCTCCAACTCTTCCGACGCGCCCATGCTCGGGGCGGTGTCGGCACGAGGATCATGGCGTGCACACCTCTTGCTCTATGGGAAGCCTTGGCGCAGTTGGTCGAAAGCGAGGGTCGTGGCGACGAATGGGTCCGTTGGGGCTGCCTGAAGGGCTTCGTGGACGGCTCGCTGGGGTCCCACACGGCGGCGTTCTTCGAGCCCTTCACCGATGCACCCGACGACACGGGTCTCTTCGTGAACTCGGAGGAGGACCTGCATGCCTGGACCACGGCCGGGGACGCGGCGGGCCTGCAGGTGAACATTCACGCTATCGGCGACCGTGCGATTGCGACCCTGCTCGACATCTTCGAGCGCGTAGAGACGGCTGCGGGACCGCGTGATCGGAGGTTTCGCATTGAACACGCACAGCATCTGAGACCCTCCGACTTTCAGCGCTTCGCGCGACTCGGCGTGATCGCGAGCATGCAGCCGTACCACGCCATCGACGACGGACGCTGGGCCGAGAAAGTCATCGGGCCCGAGCGCATCAAAACCACGTACGGCTTCCGCGCCATGCTCGACAATGGCGTGACGCTGGCGTTCGGCAGCGACTGGTTCGTGGCGCCTCCGACGCCTCTTGAGGGTCTCTACGCAGCGGTCACGCGGCGCACGCTCGACGACGCTCACCCGGGCGGCTGGGTGCCCGACCAGAAGATCACGCTGGACGAAGCCCTTCGAGCCTACACCGTAGGGGGCGCGTACGCCTCGTACGAGGAAGACCTGAAAGGTACGCTCGAGCTGGGCAAGCTGGCCGATGTGGTCGTCATCGACCGGGACCTGTTCGACATCGCGCCCGAGGAGATTCGCGACGCTCGAGTCTGGGCGACGATCGTGGGCGGTCGGATCGTGTTCGAGGGACCGCGCTGATGTTGTGACCCCGTTTCTACTGGCGCTACCCTGGCTGGGCATCCTCCTCTTCGTGCGCTTCATCGCGCGCGTCCCGAGCGAACTTCCCGGAGCCGGAGTACCCGACGAGCTGCCATCCGTCAGCGTGATCGTCCCGGCACGCAACGAGGCACTGAACATCGAGCGGTGCGTCTCATCGCTCACGGCTTCGGAGTATCCGCACTTCGACGTGATCATTGTCGACGACAGGAGTGAGGACGGCACGGCGGACTTGGCACGCGCGATCTCCTCAGGAAACGCTCAGCGCGTGACCGTGCTAGAGGGTGCCGAGTTACCCGATGACTGGATCGGAAAGCCCTGGGCGTGTCATCAGGGTGCCGCCGTCGCGACCGGCGACCTGCTGCTATTCACAGATGCGGACACGACACACGGGCCAGCACTCCTTGCTCGAGCGGTCGCGGGACTGCGAGAAGAAAAGGCAGACCTCCTCACGGTCCTTGGCCGTCAACTCATGGAGACCTTCTGGGAGCGCCTCGTCCAGCCGCAGATCTTCCTGGCCATGCTGCTGCGCTTTCCGGACTTCGAGAGAGCCGCCAAGAGCCGCCGGTGGAGGGACGCGATCGCCAATGGCCAATACCTCCTCTTCACCCGATCGTGCTACGAGGCCTTGGGTGGACACGAGGCGGTGAAAGACGAGGTGGTCGAGGATCTCGCTCTGGCCCAGCTCGTGAAGCGGAAGGGGCACCAATTACGCATACGCAGCGCGGAAAGCGATTTCGCGACGCGGATGTACCGTTCGCTGCCCCACCTCATCGAAGGATGGTCGAAGAACCTCTTGATCGGTGGGCTCCAGAGCATGCCCAAGCCCCTCCGGCCGCTCGTTGCCCCGCTTGCGCTCCTGGGTGGGATCGCCCTGTGGCTGGCGCCGCCAGTGACACTCGTTGCCTCGGTCGCGGCGTGGGCGGCAGGGACCAGTACCGCCCTGTTGCCGTGGTCGGCGACCGTCTACGCCCTCAGCGTCGTCACCTGGGCGCTATTTACACGCCAACTCGGCGCACCCGCGGCCTATGGGCTCCTCTATCCCCTCGGCGCGGCCGTAGGAACGTATATCTTTCTGCGATCCTGGACCCGCGGGCGTGACGTCCAGTGGAAGGGACGTCGGTATCGGGTCCGTCCCACGTCGGAGCGCGCATGAGCGACGGAGATCTTGCCTTTCGGCTGCAGGGTCATGCGTCCGAGCTCGGCTTTTCGATCTTCGGCATCGTCGATCCGGGTTCAAGCCCCCGCATGGGCTTTTTCCGGTCGTGGCTGGACCGCGACTTTCACGGAGAGATGGGATACCTGTCCCGGCCCGAATCGATCGAGCGACGCTCCAACCTCGCGGGTACGATGGAAGCCGTGCGCTCGGTCGTGATCGTCGGGCACGAGTACTACCAAGAAGACGATCCTGCGGCCATTGCCGATCCGTCTCGGGCGGTCATCGCACGTTACGCCCGCGGTGACGACTATCACGACGTGGTGAAGCACAAGCTGCTCGAAATGCTCGAATGGCTCGATGCCGAGGCCGACGGCACGGTGACCGGCCGCGCTTACGTGGACACCGGCCCGATCCTCGAGCGGGACTTGGCGCAGCGCGCCGGCCTCGGTTGGTACGGGCGTAACACGATGCTCATAGACCCGCACCGTGGCTCGTACTTCTTCCTCGGCGTGCTCCTGCTCGACATCGAGCTGCCCCCGAGCGAGCCCTTCGTCGAGGATCGCTGCGGGTCGTGCCATGCTTGCCTCGAAGCCTGCCCGACCGGAGCGCTGCTGGGTCGGGACGATGAGGGCGCTCCGGTAATCGACGCGCGGCTCTGTATCTCCTATCTGACCATCGAGCTGCGTGGGCCCATCCCCCGGGAACTGCGGCCCGCCATGGGGAATCGGGTGTTCGGATGCGACATCTGTCAGGAGGTGTGTCCGTTCAGCCGCAAGTTCGCCAGTCCCTCGCGTGAGCCCGCATACTCGGCGAGGACGGCGCTGGACGGGCCACCCCTCGTCAACCTGGCGGAACAGCTGCTAGCCCTTTCGGGGCGTGGCTTTCGTCGGGCCTTTGCGGGGTCCCCGGTGTTGAGGACGGGGCGCAAGGGATTGCTCCGAAACGTGTGCGTCGCGCTGGGTAATTGGGGGTCGGATTCGGGTGTGCCTGTCCTCGGTCGAGCGCTGATGGACCCGGCCCCCCTCGTCCGCGGGCACGCCGCTTGGGCACTCGGGATGGTGGGCTCCCGCGACGCATATGCACACCTCTCGGAGAGGGCGCGCTTCGAGGAAGACGATTGGGTCAGAGGTGAGATCGAAGTGGCGATCGACGCCCGCGCCGAGGCCCGCTGAGGTGCCGCCGAGCCGCCGAATGGGAGCCGGACCCGCCAACGATGCGCTCTCGTGGCCATCCTCTTGATTCTCTCCTTCGGTACCGTGAGCCTCGACTCGATTCAGACCCACACGGAATCGCGCACGGAGGTAATCGGAGGGTCGGCCCTTTATTTCGCGGCGGCTGCATCCCGCCTGGTGCCGGTCCACGTCATCGGACCGATCGGCTCGGACTTCCCGCTCGATCGTCTGCAGCCATTGGCCGAACACGGGGTGGACCTGGC
>JADFLD010000195.1 GCA_022564535.1 Gemmatimonadota bacterium | reverse complement strand
ACACCCACCAGTCGGCCAACACCTTCGTAGACGGACCCGACGGCTTCCTCTACTACCAGCGTGGGATCTTCAACGTCTCGAACGTCGAGTCGCCCTGGGCTACGAACCAGGAGTCCGGGGTGTCCGGCATGTATCGGTTCAACCCGCGCACGTTCGAGTTCAGCTTCCATGCCCCCAACCCGCCCAACCCCCATGGCATCAGCTTCGACTACTGGGGCTATCACTACGCGACAGACGCCACCGGCGGCGCGGCCTTCCAGGTCAAGTCGAGGCGGGATGGCACGTTCGAGATGCGAACCCTCCTGGAGCACACCGTCAGGCCGGTGCCCTCGAGCGGAATCATTTCCAGCACGCACCTGCCGCCCAGAATGGAAGGGAACTTCATCATTCTGAACGTGATCGCCTACCTTGGAATCAAGCAGTACACGCTGGGATTCGATGAGGTGACCGGAGACGTGACGGGCACCGAAACCGCGGACCTCCTCGTCTCGTCGGACCCCAACTTCCGACCGACCGACTTCGAGATCGGGGACGATGGCGCGCTGTACGTGGCAGACTGGGCCAACGCCGTCATCGGGCACATGCAGCATAATATTCGCGACCCAGCCCGCGACCATTCGCACGGACGCATCTACCGCATCTCGGCGCCGGACCGGCCCCTCCAGGAGCACGTGGAGCTGGACGGACAGCCGATCCCGGTTCTTCTCACGGCACTCGAGCATCCGGTCAACGGGGTCCGCCAGCGCGCTCGGGTCGAGCTGTCGGAGCGGTCGACCGCCGAGGTCATCAGCGAGACCGAAACGTGGATGGCCCAGTGGGACCCCGGCGAACCCGACCACGCCCACCACCTGCTCGAGGCGCTGTGGCTGCACCAGCAGCACAACGTCGAGAACCGGGACTTGCTCGACCTGTTACTGAATTCGCCGGTAGCTCACGCCCGCATTGCCGCGCGTACGGTCGAGCGCATGTGGGAGCACAACGCTGCCAGCCCCGTGCGAACGTCTTCAGCCGATACCGAGTCGGCAGTTGAGGTGAGGCCCGACCTCGGCGACGACGCGATCGTCATCAAGACCGTCGTGGAAGAGATGCGCTACGACATGCCGGCATTCACGGTCGCCGCGGGCACCTCGGTCACGATCCTCTTCGACAACGAAGACTACACGCCGCACAACCTCGTCATCGGACAACCGGGATCGGGCGAGTCCATCGGAGCCGCGGCCGACGCTCTGGGCGCGGAGGGGTTCGCAAAAAGGTTCATTCCCGACTCAGATGAGATCATCGTCGCGTCAGAGCTGCTGAATCACGGGAAGTTCCAGGTCCTCACCTTCATGGCGCCGACCGTAGCGGGCGACTACGACATCTTGTGCACCTTCCCGGGCCATCGCGGCACCATGCACGGCACGATGACCGTGAAGAACTGAGGCAATCGTTCCGCGCAGCACGCGGCAGGAGGGGCGAACCGGCGGGTAGCGTCCCTGTGCGGACGTCGCTGCCGGCTAGCTCGGCGGTCCCGAGGGCCCGAGCAGACGCCCGCCGTCCACGGGCAGGATGTGTCCGGTGACGAACTCCGCCTGCGCGAGATAGAGAATCGCCTGCACGACGTCGCGAGGGTGACCCAGGCGTTCGAGCGGCGTGCGGGCAGCCAGGGCGGCCCAGCGCTCGGGCGCCCAGTCGTCGGGCGGGAGGACGGCGCCGGGCGCGACGGCGTTCACCCTCACGTCCGGAGCCAGAGCGCGGGCCTGGATCCTCGTAAGGTGAGCCAGCGAGGCTTTGGAGACCGAGTGGTGTGGGTACTCCGTCCAAGCCTGGAATGCGGACAGGTCGGTGATGTTGACCACCGAGCCTTTCGACGTCCGAAGCAAGTCCGCCGCGGCGCGAACGACGAGGTGCGGAGCCCGGGTGTTCAGGGCCATCACCGCATCCCATTCCTCGGCATCGACGTCCAAGAGCGGGATGGAGCGGAAGGACGCCGCCGAATTCACGACCAGGTCGAGGCGGCCGAACGCCGCGCGGGTCGCGGTCACGAGTGCGGCGGGGGCGTCGGATTCCGTGAGGTCGGCCTGGATCGCCTCGCACCGCCTGCCCAGTGCTTCGACCTCTGCCACGACCCCTTCGGCGCCGGCTTGGGAGGAGCGATACCCGATGACGAGGTCGTATCCAGCCTCCGCCAGGCCGAGGCTGATGGCCTTTCCCAGGCGAACCGCGCCACCCGTCACCAGGGCGACACGTTGCTTTTCACGGTCGTTCATCGCCAGACTCACTGCGTTGCGGGAGCTAGGGTGGGCCCGCTTCCCCATCTAATGGAAGGAAATCCAATGCCGAATCTTACCGGCAAGGTCGCGATCGTCACGGGAAGTACCAAGGGAATCGGCCTGGCGATCGCGGAGCGGATGATCAACGATGGTATTTCGGTGGTGGTGAGCTCGCGGACCGAGTCCGATGTGGCTTCGGTCGTAGAACGGCTCGGCGACCACGCGTTCGGCATCGTTTGTGACGTGGCCGATGCCAAGGCGTGCCAGCGGCTGGTCGATGAGACCGTCGAGCGCTTCGAACGACTCGACGTGCTCGTCAACAATGCCGGCCTCGGCATCTTCAAGCCCATCTCCGAGATGACGGTCGAGGAGTGGCGACTCCAGATCGACGTGAACCTGGGTGGCGTCTTCTATTGCTCGAAGGCGGCTCTGTCGCACCTGATCGCGTCTGGCAACGGATACATCATCAACATTGGGTCGCTCGCGGGCCGCAACACGTTCGCGAATGGCACGGGATACAACGCGAGCAAGTTCGGACTGCTCGGGATGAGCGAGGCGATGATGCTCGATGTTCGCTACGACGACGTTCGCGTGTCCATCGTCATGCCCGGGAGCGTGAACACGCCGTTCAGCGACCACGCGATCAGTCCGCAACGTGGCTGGAAGCTCGAGGCGGACGACTGTGCGCTCGCCGTCATGCAGCTTCTCGAGTATCCGCGTGGGGCCCATGTGAGCCGCATCGAGATGCGGCCGGCTCAGCCCAAACGAGGGTAGGCGCCTCTTCACCCCCTCCACCCCTCAAGTAGATTTCAGGTATCCGGCGGCCGCGGTTCGCCGGGCGTAGTTCTCCGACAAACACCGACGCACAGGACGCGCAGCTCCCATGGCTGACGGATATCGGATCGAGAAAGACTCCCTCGGTGAAATGAAGGTTCCCGAGGATGCCCTCTACGGCGCTCAGACGCAGCGGGCCGTCGAGAACTTCCCCATCAGCGGGCAGCGCTTCGGTCGTCGCTTCATCCAGGCGCTCGGCCTCATCAAGAAGACCGCCGCCCAGACCAACGCCGAGCTCGGCAATCTCGATTCGGCGATCGCCGACGCGATCGTCGCGGCGGCGGGCGAGGTGGCCGACGGCCGGTGGGACGACCAGTTCGTGCTCGACATCTACCAGACGGGGTCCGGGACGTCTACGAACATGAACGCCAATGAGGTCGTGGCCCACCGCGCGACCGAGTTGCTCGAGGGCGACGCTTCTGTCCACCCGAACGATCACGTGAATTTCGGTCAGTCCTCGAATGACGTCATTCCGACGGCGATTCACATTGCGGCTCGGGTGGCGATCGAGGAGGAGTTGCTGCCGGCCCTGGAGCATATGCGGGCCGCGCTCGCCGAGAAGGCCGAGGCGTTCGACGGCATCATGAAGTCAGGGCGCACACACCTCATGGACGCGACACCGGTCCGGCTCGGTCAGGAGTTCGCTGGTTACGCGACTCAGGTGGCCAAGGGGATCGAGCGGGTACGGGTTGCCGGTGCCGAGCTCGAGGAACTCGCGCTCGGTGGGACCGCGACGGGGACGGGTATCAACACGCACCCCGACTTCGCTCCCAAGACGATCGCCCGCATCGCCTCGGCGACGGGGATTTCCTTCACTGAAGCCGGCAACCACTTCGAGGCACAGGCTGCGAAGGACGCGGCGGTGAACGTGGCCGGTGCGCTCAACACCGTCGCCACGAGCTTCATGAAGATCGCGGACGACATCCGCTGGCTCGGCTCCGGCCCCACGTCTGGCCTGCACGAGCTCCGGCTACCGGCGATTCAGCCCGGCTCTTCGATCATGCCCGGCAAGGTGAATCCGGTCATGTCCGAGGCGATGATGATGGTGAGCGCGCGTGTCATGGGAAATCACACGACGATCACGGTCGCCGGCAGCCGCGGCAACTTCGAATTGAACGTGATGATGCCCGTCCTGGCTCAGGCGCTGCTCGAGTCCATCACCCTGCTGGCGAATATTGCGCGTGCCTTCACCGACCGCTGTCTCGTCGGCATCGAGGCGAACGAGGAGCGAGCGAGGGAGCTCCTCGAGAAGAACCCGTCCATCGCGACGGCGCTCAATCCGTACATCGGATACGACGCCGCTTCCGTGGTCGCCAAGGAGGCCGCCAAGCGGGGGATGAGCGTTCGCGACATCGTGCGCGAAAAGGGGCTCCTGCCCGAGGATCAGATCGACGAAGCGCTCGACGTGCGGGCGATGACGGAGCCAGGGCTACCGGAGTAGCCGTTCGAGATCGAAGGGGGGTCGAGCACGGCAACGCAGAGCCGTTCGACACCCGCCCATACGTACTGTCCGCGTTTTCGGGAGGTGATGGATGCAGGCCCTGGAGGATTTTCTGAGTCAGTTCGGTGCGTTCAACAACTTGGCCGCCGACCCGCGCTTTCAAGCCCTCGTCGTCGTCGTTCTGAGCTTCGTGGCCGCGATGATCGCCGACCGGGTCATCTCGAGGCTGCTCACCCGCTGGGCACAAAAAACCACGACCGACCTCGACGATCGCATCGTCGAGATGCTGCATCGCCCGCTGTTTCTGCTCGTGCTCCTCGGGGGCATGTGGGTGGCCGTAGACCTGCTCTCACTCCAAGGTGTGATGCAAAGGGTCACGTTCGGTATCCTGGGCACCTTGGCCGTTTTCATCGGCCTGGGTCTCGCGGGGCGCGTGAGTCGCCTGGCCCTGGAGACCCTGAGTCAGCAGGTTGACCGCTTCCGGTTCATCGATGAACAAACCCTGCCCCTGTTTCGCAACCTGTCCAACGTGCTGCTGTTGGGGGGGGGCGCCTACTTCCTGTTCCGGGTTTGGGAGCTGGA